>JANMVC010000143.1:0-7678 GCA_031392315.1 Pyrinomonadaceae bacterium
CCGGATATCGCGCGGACGCCAACGAAGTTTTGTAAGCGCTTGATGTCGCGGTGCAAGCATCGCTGGGTGACTGTGTGGGTGGAAGGATTGAAGCGGTGCTGATGGACCGCCCGTCCGTAGCCACGCGGGTTGGCGGTTTGGTTGATACTGTGCGCGACGGCGAGACTGGAATTCTGGTGGAGCCTTCAAACCCTCGCGATCTCGCGCGCGGCATCGTGCAAATGTTGCACAGCGGCGAACAAGGACGCGCGATGGGCCGGGACGGCCGCAAACTAATGCTCGAACGTTTTACGTTGCGCAGTACGGCGAAGAATTTGTTTGAAGTTTACACCCGCCTGAGAAGCAAACGACGCGGGGGATATAACCTGCTGTTGTCGTTTTGGCGCATGCTCCTGGCTATCCCGGTGTTTGCCTATCTGACCGGCCGTTACCTTTTCATGGAGTTGTTTCTGCCGATCTACTTTCCGCTCTACGCCGCCCGTTTCAAATCGATCCCCGCCCGAATTTACTATCGCCTGCGTCACATGCTGGCTCTGGTCTACTACCGCACGCGCCATCTGGCCTGCGTCATGCTGCTGCCGGTCTGGCGAGTGTTGCCCCGGAGTTCGCGGATGATGATTAAGCAGAGTCTGGGCAGATCAAATTCAGACTAAGGGGTGGTGCGAATGATCGAGGAACCTCAGGCACGAAGCCCCATCGGAAAAGTTTCACCCACGGCCGGCGCGCCTTTCGCTCGAGTAATGCCGGCGGATCCTCTCATCAAGATCCGTCCGGGAAATTCGAGTATCAAGTCGAGCTTGAGCGAGGTGTGGGTGCATCGCGAATTGCTCTACTTCCTCGTTTGGCGCGATCTGAAAGTCAGATACAAACAGACTCTGCTGGGCGCAGCCTGGGTCATCCTGCAACCTCTGCTGATGGCTATCATCTTCACCGTCTTCATGAGCAAGCTGGCCCGCGTGCCTTCCGACAGCGTGCCCTATCCGCTGTTTGCCTACGCCGGGCTCCTGCCGTGGATGTTTTTCTCAAACGCCGTAGCCACCAGTAGCCTCGGGCTCCTGGCCAACAGCTACATGATTACGAAAGTCTATTTTCCCCGCATCATTATTCCGATGGCGCTGGTCGGCGTGCGGCTAATCGACTTCGTGACTGCGTCAGCCATGCTGGTCGTGATGATGGTCTACTATCGCGTTGAAATTGGCCGCGGCTTGTTGTTCCTGCCGGTTCTCTTCCTGTTGACCACACTGCTGACGCTCGGTTTCAGTATTTGGCTCGCGGCGCTCAATGTTAAGTATCGCGATGTCGGCACACTGCTGCCTCTGCTGTTACAGGTTTGCATGTTTGCCTCGCCGATAATCTATCCGTCCAGCCTGGTGCCCGAACGATGGCGACTGATTTATTCGCTAAATCCGCTGGCAGGACTAGTGGAAGGCTTTCGCGCTTCGCTGTTCAATCTACCGTTTGACTGGACCAGCATCGGCATTGGCGCGGCGGTGATCGTGGTGCTGTTCATTTATTTCGTGCAGGCGTTTTGCCGGATCGAAGAAGACATCGTTGACATCATGTAGCTTTGATATGCGGCCAATAATTCAAGTCAGGAACCTGGGTAAGAAATACCGTTTGGGCCAACTCGCCACGGTGCAGCCGACGCTGCGCGAAACGCTGACGCGCAAGTTGAACTATCCCCTCGATCTCTTGCGCGGACAAAAAACATCCGCGCCGCGGATCCTTTGGGCCCTCGAAAATGTCAGTTTTGAAGTGCTGCCCGGCGAGGTGGTAGGCATCATCGGACGCAACGGCGCCGGCAAGTCAACGCTGCTGAAAGTGCTTTCGCGAATTATTAAGCCGACTACCGGCGAAGTGGATATCTACGGAAGCGTGGGCAGCCTCCTGGAGATTGGCACCGGGTTTCATCCCGATCTGACAGGCCGCGAGAATATTTTCCTGAACGGCGCCATCATCGGCATGCGGCGCGAGGAAATCAAAAGTAAGTTTGACGAAATCGTGGCGTTTTCCGAGCTGGAAGAATTTCTCGATACGCCGATCAAGTACTACTCCTCCGGCATGCACTTGCGCCTGGCGTTCTCGGTGGCTTCTCACTTCGAACCCGAGATCTTAATTCTTGACGAAGTTTTGGCCGTGGGCGACGCGGTGTTTCAGAAAAAGTGTCTGGCCAAGATGAAGGATGTCAGCAGCGAAGGCCGCACAATTTTTCTGGTGAGCCACAATCTGCAATCCATTCAGGAAATGTGCCAGCGCGTATTGCTGATTGAGAATGGTCACTTGCAGGAGGTTGGTGTTCCAGCCACGGTGATCGCGGGCTATCTCAAAAGTCTTCCTGTTCCTGCCTAGTTAACTTCTCCTTACTCATCTTTAGGCCAACCATTTTCTTACCAGCCAGAAACGGCGCCACGGTCGCTTCGCGCAGGTCGTTGTTCGGCCCGTCCGCCAGCAAACCGGTCGCCGGGTATTCGCCCTTGCGCGGCGCGTAGTAAGTCCCAAACAGCTTGTCGATGAACGGAAAAAAGGTCGCGAAGTTTCGATCAAGATGTTCGGGTTGAATCGAGTGATGTATGCGATGCCACTGCGGGCCGGCGATGACGGGTGTCAATGGCCCAAACGCAAAGCGAACGTTGGCGTGGTTAACAAATCCCCACAGCCTGAACATCAGAAAGATGGCGACGAAGTGGGGCTGCTGCGGCCCAAACACGGCAATGACGGGCAAGTAAAGCATGACCAGCAACAAATGACTCAGCGCGTGGTGGCGAGCCTGGGTGGTGGCGTTGAGCGCTGTTTCGGTGTGATGAAATCTATGCGTCTGCCACAGGAATTCGCTGCGGTGTTGGATTCGATGTACCCAGTAGCTCCAAATATCCCACACCACCGCGAAGCCGATCGCAAAGGCTAACTGGCCCAGCACGCCATTGGGTTTCGGCACCGCCAGCCAGCCACCACCCGTCGCAATCAACGCAAACGAGAAAAGCGGAGCAAACAGCACCTGTAGCAAAAATATGATGGCGATGGTAATGGGCGTGTAAATGAGATTAAAGATTCGCTTCGCCAGCGGTTGAGATTTCTCTGCCGGATACAAATGCTCAGGCAAGTAGAAAATCAGCGCCAGGGCCAGTGCCCAAAGCACCGTGCTGAGGTAAGGGCGAAAATATTCGTCGAATCCCAGGATGGTTCACCTGCCTCCGCGGAGAGAAAACCAAACGAAGCGCGTCGTCTATAACTTTTCCAGGGAAAAGTCGTCAACCCACGCCTGACCAATTGCGCCGCAGCGAAACGTTTCGCATTTTTGACGACGAAAGACGATTTGAACAGCTCTGGTCGACTCTGTCGTCGCGAAGTCCATCGCAGAGTTTTGCCACCCGGCAGTGCTGCGCGGAAACGTGAGTTAGATCCAGGCAGCGAATAAAACAACCGCCATTGCTCAAACTGCCTTGGGCGCTACGCCAGCGACAGGCAAGTAATTCCGCTTTAGTTTCTCGTACAGGCAGGTCGGATGATATTGCGCATTCTTATCCTGCCCCGCTAAGCGCCACATCTCATTCCAAAGATGAATCGCATAAGTTCGCTCGTCGAATAACAGCTCAAGACCAGGCTGCAAGACTTTGTGCCACCCTTCATAATCAATCGGGCAGAAAGCCTGGCTATTCATTTGGCACTTCTCCAACCCAAACCTTTTTACTGCTTTGGCCATGAGTCTTGGGCCGGTTTCTCCCCAAACCAAACGCGCCGGATTCTTAGTCTGGCAAACCTTCCAGGCGTACGCCATCACCACGCTTCCAACCGGCGCTTTGATAACGCCGTTATTAACAACTTCGCGTCCTCTATGGTTTATCTCGCTAGAGAAAACATAGTCATCAGAGAAATCGAACGGCTTCAGGCAGATGGTATCGCTATCAGACCACCAGCCTCCTCGTTCGAGCAGCAGTTTATAGCGAAAGAAATTGGAAAAACCGGCGTAGCTGGGTCGGCGTTTGTATTGAAAGATGCTGGAGGGTGGCAATATCTCGCTCGCATCCATAACGACAGTCCCGGCCGGAATGTACTTCAAATCATCGTAAACGTAGAGATGATAGTCGTGCCCATTGAGGAGAAAGGAAGAGATCGACAACTGCTCCATGACTGAAAGCTCAGAGCCGATCCATAGCCCTTGAATTATCTTGTTCACTTCTATTGGCATGAGTTGGCAAATTTCCAAACCCATTCCGCGCGGGCCACTGATGAGCGAATGCTGAATACGGCTATTCTGATTTCCATTCGTAGGGTCTGCCGTCTTTTACTCGCACGCTGGCAACAAGATCGCGGGCACGGATCGACGACCGGAGGAAAACTCTCAGAGTAGACGGGCTAAGATCACCCCAAATTGCTGAAGCCAAAATCATCAATGTCTTGGGATTCCATTTCAGGGACTTTTTCTCCAACATGGGCTGGAGCAATCCCGGTGGATCGCCGGCCCAAAGTCGCATGGCGCCAAGCATATAAAATGCTGCCAAGGCGTCGCCATTTTTGGAATGGTTCTCGCCGACTGCGCGCTTGCCATTCATGAGCGTAGCGTTACTTGAGTGATAACGGTAGCTGTAAAGAACGTCGGGCAGCGTTAGCACCCGTCCGCGAGCTGCCATTCGCAAGAACAGATCCTGGTCTTCGCCGCCCGCTGCCTTTTCATCATAACCACCAACCTGGTCAAAAACCTCACGTCGAAACATTGCCGAGCCATGGGGGAACGGTATGTGAATGGAGCGTCGCACCAGCCTCCAGCGATCGCGAGGACGAACTTCCCGGCCGCTGGCGTTAATTCCCTTGCAGAGCGTTCCGACAACCGCGACATCCGGACGGCCCTCGATAATTTTCCATTGCCTTCTAAGTCGATCGGAATGCGCGATATCGTCAGCATCCATTCGCGCAACTATCGAAGCCCGCGCCTTTGAAACTACCGCGTTAGAGCTGCCTGAGACGCCCAGCCGCCTTTTGCCTTCGTGAAGTTGTATTCGCTTGTCCCGTAGCGACCATTTCCGAAGGAGCTCCAGGGAACCGTCCGTGGAAGCGTCGTCGAGAATTACAAACTCAAAGTCGCTCAGAGTTTGTTCGAGGATGCTGCTGATGCTCTCCTCAAGAAAGGGAAGCGCGTTGTATACAGGCATCACAACGCTAATCGAAGGCTTCGCGGTCAAGGTCATACGAGGTTATTCAAGCGTCAAAGCAGGGCTGGCGGCTGGCTACCTGCTTGGCTAGAAAGAAGTTTGGACAATCTCAAGCTCTGCGATTCTTATCGGTCGGATCACAACTCACTTCTGCGTCAGGTTCAACTTAGTGGCCGGCTGCTCCTTCAAATCACTAACGACATACTCAAATAACAAGTCGGCCATAATGGCATGCCCTCGCTTATTCGGATGAGAATTTTCTTCGCATGTCATGTCAGATCAGGAAACCCACTCAATAACCCATTTTCTCAAATCAGCTCTAACCAACAGCATAATCACAGCGGGAATGATCGTGGAGAGCAGGCCGCCAAATATCACTCGCGGCAGCAATGAGGTAAAAAATGTCAAACCAAGGCTGGCGAGAAGCAGTCCGGCTCCAGCGGCCGCCAGAGCGGGAAATGAAATTCGAATGAGCTTTGACGAGATGCCTGGGATAAACTTGTCCAAAGCCACGAGGCGGTTTACGCAGGCGAACGCGTAGGCGATTACCACGGACCATCCAACTCCTGTCAATCCGAACGCTTTTATTAACGGATAGAGTACAGCGAGAAAGACGACAGCTTCCAGAATTCTTCCCACGGCCACTTCTTTTGGCCTGTTCAACCCCCAGAAAACGGTGGAAATGATCTGAGCCAGCCCACGTAGTGGAATGGCTAACGCCAGGACGCGCAGAACGATTCCCGCGGTGGTCCATCTGTCACCGAAAAGTAGTTGAACTATCTCTCCGGCAAGCAGAAAAAGCGGCACTGTGATAGCGAGCATGATTGGCAGGGAGATGCTGAAAACTTTGGTGAAGGCCAGCTCCAGGCGCTTTGGGTGCTCGGAAGCAATTTCGGCGTAGGCAGGAAAGAACACCGTGCAAACAGAGAAAACCAACACGATGATCGGAGCGCTGGCAATGTTGAAAGCCAAAGAATAGTTGCCGAGTGCGCTGCTCCCCAGTAAACGGCCGATCATCACGTTGTCTGCCATGTTGGTCACATATGACGCGACCGCGATCACCAAAGTGAACTTCCCCAGGCTCAAGGCGCGCCGCAGAGCGACTTTCTCGAACGCCAGGCGCGGACGATACGAATGAAAGATGTAAGAGAGAACCGTCCCCAGGACAGCAGTTAACAACAAGCCAATCGCCAACGCCCAGACACTTCGCAAGACGACGGCCAGGGCAACTGTCAACGCTATTCCGGTGACGTTCGTGGCAAGTTCGTACCAGAAGATCCTCGCAAAGCTAATCTGCTTGCGCAATAACACTAGCCCGATGTTTTGAAACCCCTGAACGAGGGTTGTGAAGCCAAGGATCGGAATGATCAGCTTCAGTTGCGGTTGGCCGTAGAATCGCGACATCGGAAAAGCGGAAGCCGACACCATCAGAGCGATGACGAGACTTCTAATGAGTTCCGCCGACCACACGGTGTCCAGGTGTGCTTTCAGCTCATCTCTCGTGTCGAGCTTATTTGCAACGATGGTCCGGTCTAACCCAATCATCGTCAGCGCGTTCAATGCCGCCACGATTGTCAAAGCCATGCCGAACAGTCCGAAATCCTCTGGCGCCAGAAGCCGCGCGAGAACGACTGAGCGGACGAACCCAATCAATTGCCCGATCAGTGACGACGATACATTCCAGCTAACTCCGGAACGAACCCTTTTCCGGAGCGGCAAGTTTGTCGTATCGGCCCGGTCAGTTGCTATTTCGGCAGACGGGATTTCGGTTAGGCGAAATGGCGTCATTCAATCAACCATTCAAGCAGTGGCTTACAACGTCGTCAATGGTGAGCGCCGTTACGACAGGGCGGAAATCCGATGTTGCTGGAGTAATCGCTTCTGCAATTCACCAAATCAAATTAAGCCCTGTTTGCTGCGGGCGACAGGAAAACCAAAGGAGGTGTCTCGTCTATAACTTTACCAGGGAAAAGTCGTCAACCCACGCCTGACCAATTGCGCCGCAGGGAAACGTTTCGCATTTTTGACGACCAATGACGATTTGAACCGCTCTGGAGGAATCTGTCGTCGTGAAGTCCATCGCAAAGTTTTGCCAACCGCTAGTGCTGCGCGGAAATGTTTCCGATTGCGCCAGCACTGATTGAGTTTCGCTGTTCGCGTCCAGAACCATGACGACCGGCGCTCCGATAGTCAACATTTCGTGAGTGCGGGCCGCGAACTTCAAACGATAGCGCGCGCCGGGTTCAACCAAAAGGAGTTGGGAAATTATGGGAGTCTGCGGATCAGAATCTCCGCTCCAATCGAGTCGCAGACTGTAACTACCGGCGCGCGGCACCGCTGGATCCAGCGAGGTGCGCACCGCCTGAGGATTGGCGCCAACCTGCCATCCGAATCCGGGCTCATCAAGCGCGATGGGCTCTTCAAATCCTGCGTTGACAAGCGTCGAACCGTTTGTGGGCCGGCCCAGCGACCAAACCAGGTGGGCCTCGGCAAAGTTTTTCGCCTTCAGTAACTCGTTCAGCAACGCACGG
>JANMVC010000204.1:0-2530 GCA_031392315.1 Pyrinomonadaceae bacterium
GTGGAACCAAATGAAAATGACGACCACAGCGAAACTCGGCTTGGCTCGCTGCTGAAACTGCTGGCTACTGTCCCCACGCTCGCCGAAATCGCTGACACTCGCGATACGGCGCTCGACCAACTGGCGGAGATTCAAAGCGATCATCCCAACTCGGGAATGTTCGTTCGCTTAACGAGAGCACTCGATCAATCGGCCCAGGCAGCGGGCGATGTCCTGGCGCGACTCAGCCGTCTCGCGCATGCTTCGGAGCGGAGCATGGAAGAGATGGATTTCAAGTTTCTCTTCGATCCGGAGCGCAAGGTATTTACGATCGGTTACAACGTTTCATCGTCTGTTGCGGACAACTCGTTTTACGATCTACTTGCCTCAGAAGCCCGGCTCGCCAGTTTCGTGGCCATCGCCAAAGGCGACGTGCCGCTCGAGCATTGGTTTCGCATGGGCCGGCAACTCACGCGCGTCGATGGCGGACGCGCGTTGATTTCCTGGACGGGAACGATGTTTGAATACCTGATGCCGCTGCTGGTAATGCGCAACTACGGCAGCACGCTTCTGGACGAAACGTATCGCAGCGTTGTGAAGCGACAGATTGAATATGGCATCGAACGCGGAGTGCCCTGGGGCGTTTCCGAAGCCGCCTACAACGTGCGCGATCTGCATCGGAATTATCAATACGGGCCATTCGGTGTTCCGGGTTTGGGATTGAAACGCGGGTTAGTCGAGGATCTCGTCGTTGCGCCTTACGCGACCATGCTCGCAGCGGAGATCGACCCGGCGGCGGCGATGAACAACCTGCGCCGTTTGAAACACGATGGCGCGCTCGGCACTTACGGTTATTACGAGTCGATTGACTACACGACGGAGCGTCTCCCGCAAGGCCTGAAGCACGTTTTGATTCGCGCGTTCATGACTCACCATCAGGGCATGAGCCTGGTGTCGCTCAGCAATATTCTCCAGCAAGATCGGATGGAACGACGCTTTCACGCGGATCCGCTGGTCCAGGCCACCGAGCTGCTTTTGCAGGAACGCATTCCCGTCGGCGCCCTCGCGGCCCACCCCAGCGCTGAAGAAGTGTTGACCGGTCGCACCACGCAAACGCTGCCGAGCCCGAGTACGCGCGTTTACAACACGGCGGATCTCGAAACACCTCGCACCCAGCTTCTATCAAACGGCGCGTACAACGTAATGGTCACAACTGCCGGCGGTGGTTATTCCACTTGCGGCGTTAACGCAGTCACGCGCTGGCGTGAAGACGTGACCCGCGACAACTGGGGCACGTTTGTTTATCTGCGCGACGTGCGCAGCGGCTCGGTCTGGTCGGCGAGCTATCAACCCGTGCTCAAGCGGCCGCAGACGTATGAAGTTTCGTTCTCGGAGGATAAAGCTGACTTCTGGCGCAGCGACGCCGGAATTGTGACGCACATGGAAGTAGTGGTCTCCGCCGAAGACAACGCCGAGGTGCGTCGCGTTTCCTTGACCAACAACTCAACGCGCACCCGCGAGATCGAACTGACCAGTTACGCCGAAGTCGTGCTGGCGACCCCACAGGCCGATGCAGCCCACCCGGCTTTCAGTAACCTTTTCATCGAGACGGAATTCGTGGCCGCCGAAAACGCGATCCTGGCACATCGCCGCCAGCGTTCCAGCGACGAAGCGCCCGTCTGGGGGATTCATGTAGTGGTTGTGGAAGGCGATCTCGTCGGCGCCGTTCAATATGAAACTGACCGCGGCAGGTTCCTGGGCCGCGGCCACACGCCCGCCGATCCCGTGGCGGTAATGGAAGACCGCCCACTTTCAAACACAACCGGCGCGGTGCTCGATCCGGTTTTTAGTTTGCGCCGGCGCGTACGCATTCGCCCAAATCAGACCGTGCGTTGTTCGTTCAGCACTCTCGTGGCGCAAACACGTGAAGAAGCGCTGCTGCTGGCCGACAAATATCACGACCCAAACATCTTCGAACGCGAATCACAGCTCGCATGGACCAAGGCGCAGGTGGAAATGAGCCACCTGGGCGTAGACGCAGAAGAAGCGCATCTGTTTCAGCGGCTGGCGGCGAGGTTGGTCTATTCGGATCCATCTTTACGCCCGCGTCCGCACGTGCTGGCCCTCAATACCAAGGCGCAATCGAGTCTGTGGCCCTACGGAATCAGCGGTGATTTACCGATCATGGTTGTAAGAATCGATAAGGCCGAGGACCTGCCGATAGTCCGGAAAATCGTCCGCGGCCATGAGTATCTCCACTACAAAGGACTGACGATCGACCTGGTCGTTCTTAACGACAACCCGACGACCTATTTGCAATCGCTGCAAAAAGAGATTGAGACAATGATTCGCACCAGCGGCCTCGGCGGGTTGCAGGACAAACCAGGCGGCGTTTTTCTCCGGCGCACGGATCAAATGCCGGAAGTGGATCGAATCCTGCTCCATTCAGTGGCCCGCGCTGTGATCGTCGCCGAGCGCGGCCCGCTGGAAGATCAACTCGAACGACCACAAGTCGAAGAGCCCTTGCCGCGGGCGTTTGTGCCTCGGCTGC
>JANMVC010000248.1:0-5702 GCA_031392315.1 Pyrinomonadaceae bacterium
GATTTCAATTCCCTTCGTCGCGCTCACGATGATTATCTCAGCTCGCAGCGCGGGCGCCATGACACTCAGCAGACCGCGGGTTGCGTGAGAAGGCGCTGCCAGTATGGCAAAGTCTGCGTCTTGCAGTGCATTAGGAATTTCCTGAGTCGCATAGACGTTAACTGGAATCGAGGTGTCGCTTAGATAACTCGAGTTGCGATGCTCTTGATTGATCGACGCGACGACCGCGGCATTGCGTGACCAGATGCGGACGTCGTGCCCCGCGCGCGCGGCCACGACCGCGAGCGCCGTCCCCCAACTACCCGCACCAATAATTGCAATTCGTTTCATCAAAACCTGGGAGCGCCTTACCTGGGAGCGCGGGCGTCCCGCCCGCAATGAGCGCGAAGCGCGAACATCTCCTTACGGAGATAGAACTCCACGCTGGGAGCGCAGGCATGCGGGGTCCCCGCTCGGGCAGCCCGAGTGGGGTGCCGTCCTGCCTGCAATCAGCGCGCAGCGCGAACAAACTCTTAGCGAAACTTACTCTCCGTCCCCGCAATCAACCGCCCTATATTCCCACGATGGGCAAAGACAATGAGCAGCGCACTCACGCTCGCCGCAGCCACTAGCGGAACCAACCCGGCAATTGGCCGCAGATACTCATTCTGCGCCAACAGAACAAATGGAATCACCGTTACGCCTAGAATCGAGCCCAGCGAAACATATCTCGTCGAGGCCACTGTCAAAACAAAGATGACGCCCGCAATCCCAACGGCAAGCGGCGCCAACACCAGAAACACTCCCACACCAGTTGCCACACCCTTGCCTCCACGAAATCTGAGCCAGATCGGAAAGACATGTCCCACAATGGTAACCACTGCTGCCGCGGCGACCCACCAATAAGTATCCTGCGTCGCCCGCGTCGCCCAGCCCGCTGGCACTCCGCTTGAAAGAAGTCCAAAGACCCACAGCGCAAACAAAACTGCGCCAGCGCCCTTCAGCGCATCAAGCAGCAACGTGATCACGCCTGCGGATTTTCCAGCACTTCGCGAAACATTAGTCGCGCCCGTTCCACCCGAACCCGTCTCCCTGACATCCGCGCCCTGGCTCGCCCGTACGATCAAATAACCAAACGGTATCGAGCCAAGCAAATAGGCAACAACGATGACGGCCGCGGCTTTCAAGCTGGCACTACTCCACGAGGCAGAATTGGTAAATGAAAGGGACTTGGCAATATAGCAACCGGCCTCCAGAGCGACAAGGTATGGTAGAAGTGGCCCGGCGCGACTATAATCATCCGCACTTCGGCAGAGGTGCCGTCTTTCTGGGAGAACAAAGTCGCATGAGCAATGAAGAGTTTGAAAAGAAAAGGGATTTTATCCTCGATCAGCAAGCGCAATTTTCTGTCGACATTCAACGGTTGCGCGAAGCGCAAACACAAACTGAACAGGTCATCGCCCAAACGGGAGAAATTGTGACTCGCCTGGCAAACGTGACGCTGGTAGGTTTCAAGGAAGTGAATGTCAAGATCAATGCTCTGGTTGATTCCCAGATCCGCACCGACGAGAAGATCAGCGCGCTTGCCGATTCCACTGATGGCAAGATCAATGCGCTTCTGAGTTCTCAAATACATACAGACGAAAAGTTCAAAGCGCTTGCCGATTCCACCGATGGAAAGATCAATGCGCTTCTGAGTTCTCAAATGCATACAGACGAAAAGTTCAAAGCGCTCGCCGATTCGCAGATGCGAACGGACGAGAAGATCGGTACGCTGGTGGATTCTCAACTGAGATCGGACAGGAGAATTAACGCGCTGGAGGACTCTCAAATTCGAACAGACGATGATCTGAGAAACTGATTCACCGAATTAATCCAGGAACATGACTAGGCAGTCCCAACGGGGTCGGTGCAGGTATTCTCCTAAATCAGTCGTCTCCTCAGCAGATCCAGCGCCGCTTGCGACGCGCGCCAGCGAACCAGTTGCCGGTCGCCGGGAATCATCAGCTTGCGCGATTTTGTATGCGCGTCATCCGCCAGCGCGATGTAAACCAACCCCACAGGTTTTTCTTCGCTGCCGCCGTCCGGTCCAGCAATTCCGGTAACTGACAAACCAAAGTCTGTTCCCGCGCGTTTGCGAACTCCCTCGGCCATCGCTTCCGCCACCTCAGCGCTCACCGCGCCGTGTCCACGCAACAACGCAGCCTTAACGCCCAGGGCTCGCGTCTTCGTTTCGTTCGAATAAGCGACTATCCCTTCGACAAAATATTTCGACGAACCCGCCACGTCCGTTAACCGTTCCGCGATCAATCCACCCGTGCAGCTTTCAGCAACCGCCAACGTGTAACGGCCGACAGCAAGCTTGAGCCCAACGACTTCCTCCATCTTCTCCCCGGCAAAAGAGAACACCGCATCACCCAAACGCTCCTCGAGTTGCACCGACAAACGATCCAGCAGCGCTTCTGCCTCCTCGGCGCTGCGACCACGCGCCGTCAAGTGAATCTCAACTTCGGTGCGATTGAAAAGAATCGTCGTTTGCGGATTCTCGAATTGCGTGTAGATCGGCGCAATCTTCTCGTCCAGCGCTGACTCGCCCAACCCAGCCACGCGCAGCATTCGCCTGACAACTTTCACCGCGCCCGCTCGCATCGTGAGTCGCGGCAGCACATGATCTTCAAACATCGGACGCATTTCCCGCGGCGGTCCCGGCAACAAAATAATTGCGACGCCTTCGTGTTCGATGAAAATTCCCGGCGCGCTCCCGTTTGGATTCGGCAGCACTTCCGCGCCTTCGATGACCATTGCCTGGCGCGAATTTCTTTCCGGCATCACATGCCCGTAGGAGAGGAATCGCTGGCGCAGTTCCGCGAGGATAGTTTCGTCGAGCAGCAGCCGGCGTCCCAAAGCTCGCGCTGCCACCTTGCGCGTCACGTCGTCTTCCGTGGGCCCGAGTCCGCCGGTTGTGATTACAACTTTAGAACGACGCGTGGCGTCTCTAATTGCTTCTTCGAGCCGCTCGTCGTCGTCGCCGACAATGGTTTTGAGTTTTACTTCGATGCCGATGCTGTTGAGTTTTTCGGTGAGCCAGAGACTATTTGTGTCGGAACGATCGGGCGCGAGGAGTTCCGAACCGATGGCGATGATTTCTGCTGAGAGAGTTTCAAACAAATGGTTGGATACTCTTGTCGGAAAAGTGTAACGCAAACTGTTAGTTTGCGATCGTCCGTCATCATCAACACGCAAACTAACCCGGGGTCTCCGCGCGGGCAGCCGGCGTGGGGTGGTAGCAGTTTGCGTTACATCGGTCAGCTCACCTCTGACTCTTCCTGATAGATATCGTTGAGAACCTCGGAAATTGGCGGCGGCGATTTGACTGAACGAAGCGAGCGGCTTGATGAAATTCGAGCGCCTGTCGGCGGGGGCGTCAACTGTTTCGGTTTTTCCACTTCATACGCTTCGACAATTCGCTTCAGTTGATTCTGGTTTTGGGCCAGCAACAGTGCCGCGCGCTCATGATGCAAACGTTCGAGGTTTCTAATCGCTGCATTCACCGCCGGCCAACGCTGCGGCCGCCGCTCGATTTTGCGCAGCCGACGGACATAACGCCGGAGCTGCCGCGACGGCGAAATGTGCGGGCTCTCCTTCAAAAGTTCTTCTTCAGCCGCCAGCGCCAAATGCTGCACCGCGCCATTCTGATTGCCAACCTCGTGATAGAGAGCGCCTAGCGTAAACGAACTCAGCGGTGGCGGATCGGGCATCGAGCTGACAACCTTTTCGCCGGCTTTGATGGCCTCGGCTATTTCAAAATGGTAGCGCCGCCGCCGATCATCATCGCCGAGAATCTCATTCGCGGTTACATAAAAATCGAAGATGACGTCCGTCTGCCGCCGTTGCCAACGCATCATCCCCACACCAACCATGATTCCCGTGCCGATCGCCGCGACAATAACTACCAGCGCAAAGCCAATAAACTTCCAACCGGCGAGAACGAGCAGAGCGACGACCACACCAAACACGACAAGACCCTGGACCAGTTTCTTCTTGTCCAGATTCACCGGTCGCTGAAACATCGGATGTGAAAACTTTAATCGCATTCGCGTCTTGCCGGCGTTCGTGGCGTCAGCCTGAAACGATCCGCTCGCTAATCGCTTCTCCAGCTTGCTCCGTTGAAAGGCTCCCGCCCAGGTCGCGAGTGGTCTGATCATGAGCGATCGCCTCGCTGACTGCTTTCTGAATTGCTTCGCTGGCTTGCTGTTGGCCCAGGTATTCTAACATCATCGCCGAGGTCAGAATAGCGCCTATCGGATTGGCAATTCCCTGTCCGGCAATCGCCGGCGCGCTGCCGTGTACTGGCTCAAACAGCGACACGCGTCCCGGATGAATGTTGCCCGAAGCAGCCAGGCCCAACCCGCCCTGAATCGCCGCTCCTAAATCAGTGAGTATGTCGCCGAAGAGATTGTTGCTGACGATGACGTCAAACTGCGCAGGGTCGAGCACCATAAACATCGCCATCGCGTCCACGTATTGATGGTTGGCTTCAATCTCCGCGTAGTCAGCGGCCACTTCCTTGAACACGCGTTGCCAAAGATCACCGCCAAAGCGTTGCACGTTTGACTTGTCAGCCATCGTGACTTTCCGCCGCCCATTCGCCTGCGCATACTCGAAGGCCGCGACGATGATGCGCTCCACTCCGCGCCGCGTGTTGAGTTCATCCTGCGTGGCAATCTCGTCGGCAGTTCCCTTCTTCAGAAAACCGCCAGCGCCGCAATATGCGCCCTCAGTGTTTTCACGAAAGACTACGAAGTCGATATCTGCAACCTTGCGGTCGCGCAAGGGAGTTAGGCGCGCATTCAGCAGGCGGACAGGCCGCAGGTTGATGTAAAGATCGAGGCCGCGACGCATTCCCAGCAGAATATCTTCCGCATGTTGATTCGAAGGCACCCGCGGATCGCCAAACGCTCCTGCCAGGATGGCGTCGAAATCGTTCGTGAGCATGTCCAGTGCATTTGGCGGGAGGGAAACACCTTCCGCCAGAAACTTGTCGGCGCCCCAGTCGAAGTGTGTCAACTCCAGAGCGACGCCGTGTGTGGACTCAACGCGTTCAAGCACGCGCAGCGCCTCGGCGATTACTTCGCGGCCAATCCCATCTCCGGGAATCACAGCAATTCGTTTTTTGTTAGTGGGCATTTTCTTTTGTCGGGGACTGGGAGTGGTCGACACCAAAAGCTCAGCGAGTGGCTGGCCGGCTTTGGATGTATTGCTCGACGCGGGGCAAGCTGGCCACGACAGTGTCGCCCACGATCTTCATGCTCTGTGGTGAAACTTTATCCAGCGTGTCTTCGGCGCGATGCCAATAGGGATAACCATTGAGTTGGATCAGGTCAACTGCGGGAATGCCTGCCCTCAGAAATGGTTCATGGTCATCGGCGCCCACGCCTTCAGGCCGGTCAACAAAATATTTTCCATTTCCGATGTCGCGAGCAGTGCGCCAGATAATATCCTGTAGCCAGCGGGTACTAAGCGTGTCGCGTCCGAGTTCGAGATTTTTATATCCCATCAGATCCAGCAGAATCATTGCGCGTACGCGATCCACCTCGTTGTTCTTACGCAGTTGCGCCACGAATTGCCGGCTCCCGTAAGTGTTATCGGGAGCGCCCGGCTTGCTGCAATCGTTCCAGCCTTCGCAAAAAGCTTCTTCGCCGTCGAAGAACACCAGCCAATAA
>JANMVC010000290.1:0-2039 GCA_031392315.1 Pyrinomonadaceae bacterium
AATCTTCGGCGAGCGCCCGGCAACCTCTGTGGCCAGCATCCGGGAAAACTCCGCCACGCTTTCGTATTCGTTTGTGGGCTTCACGGGCAGATAGATGTGAATCCCGGATGAGCCAGAGGTCTTGGGAAATGCTTTCAACCCGACTTCATCGCAAACAGTTTTCGTCATCTTCGCGACTTCGAGCACGTTTTCCCACGGGGCTTGTTTCGGATCGAGATCGATGGCGATCCAGTCAGGCTGGTCTAGTTTCTTGGTCGTCGAATGCCACGGATGCTGTTCAATCGTGCCCAGGTTAACGAAGTGCAAGAGCGAGGCGCGAGTTGAGTAGACGGCGTAGTCGAGTTCGCGTCCATCCTTGTTTGTCAGTCGCGCTGCTTTCACAAACGATGGCGCGCTCGCGAGGTCCTGTTGAAAAAACATGGGCGCGTTAATGCCGCGCGGCCAGCGTTGCAGGATCGCCGGACGGTCCTTCAAGAAAGGCAGCATGAGTTCGCTGACGTGGATGTAATAGCAAAGCAGGTCAAACTTCGTGATCTTTTCGTCAGGCCAGTAGACGCGCTCGAGGCTGGTTAGTGAAACGCGCTCGCCGTCAACTGCGAGGGACATTGCGCCTTTCGGATTCTTCAGAGCGAGAAACTCTTCGACGGAAATCGACGGCGCGGCGGAAGGGCGCGTGCGTTTCACTGCAGTCTTCTTTTCCAATGTTTTTTTGCGAGTTGGCATATTATTCGAACCCGCGAAGCGGGTGGCAGCACACACCGCGGGCTAAGACAAAATCAGGACGCGCTGCCTTTGATCACAGTTTCCTTCAGTCTGTCGCATCTTGGGCGACAAGCTAAAAGCTTGTCGGACATCTATTTTTCGTACCCGTCCGGATGCGACTGCATCCAGCGCCAGGCTGACTCGATGATTACGCGCAAGTCTTGAAATTGAGGCGTCCAGCCAAGTTCGCGTTTGATCTTTTCCGAACTGGCAATCAGCACCGCCGGATCGCCCGCGCGTCTCGCACTCACTCGCGCTGTAATCTGCTTCCCAGTAACCGCCCGCGCCATTTCCAACACTTCGTTCACGCTATAACCATTGCCGCCACAGCCAAGATTGTAGATGCGGCCGCCTTCCGTTGGCGTTTGCAGCGCCAGCAAGTGGGCGCGGGCAAGGTCAATAACGTGGATGTAGTCGCGCACACAAGTGCCATCAGGTGTGGGATAGTCTCCGCCATAAACTTCGACAAACTCCCGCTTCCCTGCTGCGGCTTGCAATGCTATGGGGATCAGATGCGTTTCCTGCGCGTGGTCCTCGCCGCAAAGTTCGCTGGCGCCGGCGGCGTTGAAATACCTTAGCGCCGTGTAACGCAGACCATGCGCTTGCGCGTACCAGCGCATCGCATGTTCGAATGCGAGCTTCGACTCTCCGTAGGGATTGGTGGGATTGTTGGGCGCGGTTTCTTCGATGGGCTGCCGGTCAGGTTCGCCGTAGGTGGCGGCAGTTGAGGAAAAGACGAGGCTGTTGACGCCCACTTCGCGCATCGCGTCGAGCAGCACGAGTCCGTTCACCACGTTGTTTTGATAATACTTTTCCGGCTGTTCGCAGGATTCACCGACCAGCGAATCAGCGGCCAGGTGAACTACCGCTTCAATCCGATGTTGCGCGAGCGTCTGCCGCAACGTCGCCGCGTCAGCAAGGTCCGCTTGGACAAACTTCGCGCCGGCGACAACTGCCGCGGCGTGGCCCTTGTAGAGACTGTCGTAGACGACTGCCTCGTGGCCATCGTTCACTAACTCTTCAGTGACTACGCTACCGATGTAGCCCGCGCCACCGGTGACTAATACCTTCATGATTTGATTGAGGGCTCAACTTAAGGCATGCCGTTTGGAGTACCGCCTTCAGGCGGGCCTTTTATCCCAAATTTGAAAGCCTTACTAATGAAAAAGCCCGCCTGAAGGCGGTACTCCAACCAGGTTAGGTATGCCTTAAGTTGAGCCCTCAATCAAATCATGAAGGTATTAGTCACCGGTGGCGCGGGCTACATCGGTAGCGTA
>JANMVC010000319.1:0-3881 GCA_031392315.1 Pyrinomonadaceae bacterium
GTGGCGTCAGCCAGTTTGGACCTCACCGCGCTCAGGGCGCTGGCCGCATTGCCGCTCTCCGTGCGTAAGGAGTCGACCCGCTCGCGCGCCTGCCGCACCGTGTATTCGCTGGCGCTGGCTGATTGTTCCAGCGTCCTCACCCGGCCAAAAGCTTCATTGATATCTTGATAGGCGCGGTTGATTTGCGGCAGCGAGTTGTTTATCTCGTTCAGTTTCTGCTGCACCTCGGCCTCGGTAATCGGCGTGAGGCGAATCGGCTGCGCGCGCATGGGAGCGATAACGGGCATGGCCCTCACGGCCTGGGCCGGAGCCAGAGAGGCCGGATAAATCGGCGTCACCGTGATCGGGTTGATGGCCGCGGGCTGCGTCTGCGCGCCGCTTTGGCTGTACACGGGACTCAAGGGCTTCGGGAGCTTGCGGTAGTTTGACGGCGGGAGCAATTTGCCGCGACGGGCTGCGTCGAAAAGCGTCGCAAACATATCGTCTTTGGCGGCTATGACTTCCTCACTCAACTGTTTGGTGACGGCGGTCAGTTGCCCGAGCAGTGAATTCTGCGAAGCCAGTTGCTCCTCAGTCGCGCGGGTCTGGCGATACGACTCCTGCAACTCCGATTCGACACCGTAAGCTTCGCGTTGCAGCGAGGCGCCGACGTCGCTGTTGCTGGAGATTTGCGCCTGGAGGTTGCGATGGCGTTCGTCCAGTTCGCTCTTGCGATAGCGCAGGCTGCGGAGTTTGCCGTCTGCAAAATCCTTCAGGTAGGCAAGGGCTCGATACAGCTCAGAAAGATTTGTTGGTTCAACTACCGAGGGCGCGTCGGGAAAAACATCTGACCTGAACCAGCCGCGCAGCGAGCGGTATTGATTCGCCAGGTTTGGGAGTGGATTCGGTGGCTCGGGAACGGCGTAGGTATCGTAAACCTCTGCGTCCCTCGATCTGCTCGTGCCGCTGCCTGACGATGAAGAGCCCTGGTGACGAGGAAATTCAATCGAGCCTCCGCCGCGGCGTCCGTCCCAGTTTGGACTTTGGGCCAGAGTGACGGTGGCGGCCAACATCAGCACAGCAATGGCAGAAGGTTTTTTCATTGTTCGAAACTCTAAGATGGATGGCCCAGACGGACGATCTGAAAACTGAGCCACGTTTTACTCCGCATTCTCGCAGCAGTCAATATTTTCGTGGACCATGGTGAAGACAGTTATCCGCAGATTGCGCAGATTACACTGATTCGATGGAAGGTGCTACGTGTACAAGATCTGCAAGCGTTTGGTTTTGGAATCAGTGGAATCTGCTTAATCTGCGGACTCTAGTTTTTCCACCGACCAGAGAACGCGCGGGGTTCCCGCAGCCGTCTTCAAATTGCACCGGTGCTAGAATTGCGAGTCTGAAGGGCAATCTACTGATGACTGATTCACTGGACGCACAGCGTGATATTCAGATCGAGGGATGGCAGTTCGAATGTTCTCGCCTCGACGCCGAGCTGGACATGCTGGCTGACGTGCTGCACGCGGCCGTCCACGGCGGCGCCGGGGTTAGTTTCTTCACGCCGTTTGCGATTGAAGACGCGCGCGCGTTTTGGGTCGAGAAAGTTTTACCGAGCGTGCGGGCGGGGACGCAGCGCATGTTGGTGGCGCGATTAGACGAGCGGATCGTTGGCACGGTGCAACTCGAACTCGAGATGCCGCCCAATCAAAAACACCGCGCCGGCGTCGCCAAACTTTTGGTCCACCCCGACGCGCGGCGCCGCGGAATTGCGCGCCAACTGATGATTGCTCTGGAAGCGTTGGCGCGGGCCGAAGGCCGGACTTTGCTCACGCTCGACACGGTGACTGGCAGCGGCGCCGAGGATTTGTACACATCCCTGGGCTACAGCACGGCGGGCGTCATTCCACGGTTTGCCCGCGGCGCGCTGACGCCCGCGCTTGAAGACGCGACGTTCATGTACAAGGAACTGACTTCATAGCCCCGATGATCACGATTCACCCATGCCGATAACACTCGACGAACTGCGGCAGTTTACAGTCGCGCGAAACTGCCCACCGCCCACAACGCTCAAACGCGCCATCCAGCGCATGGGGTTTGTCCAGGCTGATCCGATTCGCTCGCCGGCGCGGGCGCAGGACCTCATTCTGCGTCAACGCGTAAAGGATTATCGCGCGGGTGATCTTGAGCGACGATATGCGACCCTCGACATCGATGAAGATGTCTTTGTGAACTACGGCTTCGTCTCCCGGCCTTTGCAAGCGTTAATGCATCCTCGCAAAACTTCTTCAGCTTTGGGCGTCTTCGCGTCCGACCCCAGGAGCGGACTGACCGTTGAGCGGGAACAACTGCTGCTCGAGTTTGTGCGTGAACGAGGCGAGGCACACCCGCGCCAGGTTGAAGAACACTTCGCGCACGGGACAGTGACAAACTATTGGGGCGGCTCGTCAAACGCGACCACACACCTGCTCGAAGTTATGCACTACCGCGGATTGTTGCGGGTGGCGCGGCGTGAGAAGGGAATTCGGATTTACAGCGTTAGTGAGTGGGGACTAACAATGTGCGGAGGCGCCGTCTCCGCGCCGGGAAGCCCCACTTCCAGTGCGGCATCGCCTGAAGCAAACGATCGCGACGCACGGATCGATAAGCTCGTTGACACAGTTGTGCGGATATACGCGCCGCTGCCGAGCGCGAGCCTGACATACTACGTGCGCCGCTTGCGTCACGCGGCTCCGCAGTGGACCGATGAGTTGACGAACGCGTTGCAGCGGGCGAAGGCACGGCTCTTACATGCAAACGTCGAAGGGTTGGATTGGTATTGGCCGAAGGAGAAGGCGAAGGCTACAGCGTCGCCGGAATCCGTGCGGTTCCTGGCCCCCTTCGATCCGTTGGTCCACGACCGCGCGCGCTTCAAACTACTTTGGGGATGGGAATATCGTTTCGAAGCCTACACACCCGCGCCCAAACGCAAGCTCGGTTATTACGCATTGCCACTGCTTTGGCGCGATCGGGTGATTGGTTGGGCGAATCTCGCGGTGGTGAATGGTGAACTGTTGGCGCAGGTTGGGTATGTCGAAGTTCAACCGCGCGAGCGAGCGTTTAGGCGCGAGCTCGAAGCAGAGCTCGAACGCACGCGAGCGTTTTTGGATCTCGCGAGAGAATAATAAGATAGGTGCGAAACAATAGTGACCAGCGAATGGTGTAGTTAGAGAGTCTCGACTGTCAGAGAGGTTTGCGTTCTTTGCGAAACCTTGGCGTCCTTTGCGGTTAACGCACTGAAACCGCAAAGATCGCAAAGGCGGACGCGAAGTTTTCGCAAAGGAAATCCCATGTGAGGAGAAAAAATGGAACGTAAACAAGCATCCGATTATCCGCAGGAGTTGTTAGACCTGTTTCACGAATACCAGCACGGCGACATTGACCGTCGCTCCTTCCTCGACCGCGCTGTTAAGTTTGCAGTGGGCGGGCTGACCGTCGCGGCAATTTTTGAAAGCCTGACGCCAAACTACGCCTGGGCGCAGCAGGTGAAGCCGGATGACAAAAGCATTAAGGTTGGCTACGAAGTCGTGCAATCTCCGGAGGGCAACGGCACGATCAAGGGTTATCTGGCTCGTCCGGCAAAAGGTAAGAAGCACCCAGTCGTCCTGGTTATTCACGAAAACCGCGGGCTCAATCCATATATCGAAGACGTGGCGCGTCGCCTCGCGCTCGCGAAGTTCATCGCCTTTGCGCCCGACGGTTTGACTTCCGTCGGCGGCTATCCCGGCAGCGATGAAAAAGGCGGCGCGGCTTTCCGCACGGTGGATGGCAAGAAGATGACCGAAGATTTCGTTGCGGCGGCGAAGTGGCTGAAAGCGCGAAAGGATTCCAACGGCAAACTCGGCGCAGTCGGCTTTTGTTTTGGT
>JANMVC010000400.1:0-6920 GCA_031392315.1 Pyrinomonadaceae bacterium
CCAGCGGCGTAGTAGGTTCGCCCTTGCCGTCCATCGAAACCGAAACCGCGATCTCCTCGCCCAGATAATCGCCAAACTCGCGAATCGTCGCCATCACCTGATCCATGTTTGGACCATTCTTGCCGGCGCGCTCTTTCTCAAACCATTCGCGCAACGCGGGATTTTCATTCATCCGTTGCTGCATGATGCGATGCGACTCGGTAATCGTCGTCGTCAGATTGGGTAGCGCCGCATAGACGACCGTGTCTTCCGGCATCAAATCCAGCAGATTCGTGGAGTGGCGCACGCCCGGCTGCGCAACCTTTGCCAACTCCTTGTTCAGTGAAGCCAAACTGGCCAACGCCTGAGCATACTTCGCCGACTGCCGGCTCCACGCAACTTCGTCCTTCACCGGAATCATTTCAATCGCGGCGTTGGTCGTGGCCTGTTCCCCGGCGCGCAAAACACGCTCGGTACCTTTGTTGTCCAGCCGAACTTCGCCTTCGATTACGGAAACGCGCGAGCCCTTCGTGCCGCTGTTAACTGAAAACACCGTGCCGGTAACCGAAACCAAGGAATCACCGGTGTCGACAAATAAATGTCCGCTACTCTGCTTCGCGGCTTCGACCATCAGCGCGCCACGGTTCAAATGAATCGTCGTGCCTTGCGCGTTCTTGGTGATGGAAAATTCTGAGCGGTCCTTCATCTCAATAACCGAACCGTCACCCAGCCGAATGAATGCGTGCGCGTCTTTCGCCGTGCGGATGCGTTCGCCCTTCTCGAGTTTTTCGCCAACCGCGACAGGCTTGCTCTTCGTGTCAACGATCTGATAGACGCCGCCCTCGGCTGCCTGCACTGTCGCTTCAAACTCACCACCGAATGGCGAAATGCGTTGCAGGAAAGGCAACACCAGCAAGCCGACGCCGATAATCAAGGCCGCGGCAATGCCCCAACGCAGGATGACAGGTTGAATGTGGTAACGGCTGGTGACCGCTGCCTTCTGCGCCGGCGCGCGACGACCTGCGCGAGCTTCCTTCAAAGCCTTGCGGCAAGGAATGCATTCATGCGTGTGGTCGATGAGCAGGAGCGAACGAGCTTCAGATAAGCTGCCGGTCAACTGCGCCGGGATCAGCGACTGGAAGTCGGCGCAGCCGTCAAGGCGTTCCGCCGCTGCAGTTTCGCCGGCAAGCTGCGTCGAAGTTTCAGCAGCAACGCGCGCCCAAACACGCTCTGCCGCAGTGGCAACCACCGCCGGATCGATCTGCTCGTTCCGAATTCCTTTGGTTGCTTCGTCGAGGATGGAATCAAAATCATTATTGCTTTTCATCGTGTTTCTCCAGATGCCGCAGAATCAGTCTGCATAAATTCTTAATGCTTGTGCGCTATTCCTAGGTTTCGGCCTGACCCGCTTCAAGGTATTGCCCGATTTCTTTTCGTAGTTTTGTCCGCGCCCGATGCAGGACCACGCCCACCACCATCTGCGAAGTGTCGAGCAGCTTCGCGATCTCCTGGTTGTCGTAGCCTTCGTAGTAACGCAACACAAACATTTCCCCCGCAGTCTTTCCCAAACGAGCCACTGCCTGGCGAATCAACTTCTGCAATTCGCGATCGGCATGTTCGGTTTCGGGGTTTGGAAACTTGCTTTCGAGAGCGTTGGCGTCAACTTCGCTGAGTTCGACCGATTTACTGCGACCGCGGCTGCGAATCAAATCCAGCGAAGCGTTGATGGCTGCGCGGGAAAGATAAGCTTCCGGGTTGTGCGAAAGGTCGTAGGCGTCACCGCTTTTGACGAGGCGCAGGAAAACCGTCTGCAACACATCTTCGGCATCCGCCGGGCTGCCGGTGACGCGATGTGCGGCGCGAAAAACCCGGTCGTGATGCGCCCGGAATAGCGTTTCCACCTCGGTCGGAGGCTGTGTGACTAGTCTCAAAGTTTTAGCAACTGCTGGCAAAGTGCCCTCCTGAAGATCGTTTCCAACCATGTAAACGACCCGCGGAAGGCTTTATTAACAGGGTAATCCCTTTTTTTGCAGTTGCCTATCTGCAGCCGTGTAAAGTCGTGGGCCGGCCCTTGTCCAGCGCCTGCTCGCTACCGCCTGCGGTACTGACAAGGGCACTCACTTAGCCGCCGCCAGTCGTTTGCGCGCTTCGGCTGCTTGCGGGCTGCGCGGGTAGCGGTGCATGAGTTCCCGCCAGGCTTCGCCGTCGTATTGAAAGCGTTTGGCAGTCGCATCAAAAACAAAAGTGATTCCCTGCCGGTTGTAACGATCCAGGCCATTGAAGTTTAAGTAATAGCTGGAAAGTGGAGCGCCGCCGGCTGTCATCTCCTTCGTATCAAGACGTCGCGAAGCATCGCGCGAAAGGTGCGTGGCAGCATCTTCGGCGGCCAGCGCGTAGATCGTCAGCACTTCCGGCCGCAGCTCTGAAAGGCGGAAGTAATCAAGAAAGAGACGGGCACGCGCTATCAGGTCAAAATCCTCCGACCCTTTGATCAAACGCAACAACCGGGCATCGTCGCCCGAACGCGAAGGAGAGACCACAGCATCGCGTTGCAGCCATCCACTGGTGCGGCTGGTCACATTCACGCGATAAAAAACCACACCATCCCGACTTCGTTTCTCGCCTTTGACAGCGACCAACCCGCCGCGCCCGATTCTTCGCAACAGCTTGCCGGAGAGTTCCGGCGTCGTTCGCAACGCAGACAGTCGTTCATCAATTACGACGGCTATCCGACCACCCGCGGGCGCACGTTTAGCTGCAACGCCGTTGGCGGCAAAGCAGGACGCGAAGACGAACAGCAATAGTGGAAACAGAGATTTTTGTAAGGGCGCGATATTCACGGATTACCTCCTCGCAAAGATGAGTCTGGGCGAGTGTGCCCAGTAGTTTTGCCAGGGGTAAAAGAAACGGCGGCGCGCCGGATGATTTAGCGGGAGGCGCGCCGACGGGTTAGTGCTGAAATCGGAAGCTTCACACCGTGCTGCGACACGAGCACACGCTCGGCAAAGGCGGCATGATTAGAGTGACAGATGGCAACCGCGAGCGCGTCGGCAGCGTCGTGTGGTTCCGGGATAGCGGATAACGAAAGAAGTGTCTTCACCATCTGCTGAACCTGAAACTTTTCGGCGTTGCCATGGCCCACGACCGTTTGCTTCACCAGCCGGGGCGAATACTCATGAATCTCAATAGCCGCGCGTTCAGCCACCAACATCGCCACGCCGCGCACCTGTCCCAGTTTCAAAGTGACTTTGACATTCGTCGCCAGGAAACCATCTTCGATCGCGCAAGCGTCCGGCGCGTGGCGCTCAATGATCTCTTCGAGCGCGTTGGCGATTCTTAGTAAACGCGCCGGCAGCTTTTGACCGGACAGCGCGCGAACCACACCGCATTCGACCAGACGGTAGCTCCGGCCATCAGCTTCGATGACGCCCCAACCGGTCGTTTCACTTCCCGGATCAATTCCTAAAACGCGCATCTCTTTCTGTAACGCAAACTGTTGGTTTGCGGATTCCAAATTCAGACATCATTAAACCGACTTCCAATCGCTCGGCAGTATACTACAAGGAAAAATGCAGTCATCGATTATTAACCAGGCCCGTAGCTGCGAGTGTTTACCAGGACTCTTGTATTCCCCGCCAGCGATGGCCCTGGGCGTACACAAACCAACACTTGGCGTCACGCATTCTCACTCCGCTTCCTTTGCGGCTCTTGGCGTTTACTTTGCGCACTGTGCGGTTCCTTTCTGATTCTTTGTGGGCCGCACACAAGGACTCCGAAAACAACGATTACCACTCCAACAGCCACCCCGTAGCCCGCGACGGAATGAATTTGCGACACTTCTGCGGCATAATAAAATCGAATTCCAACCAAACTCGTGCATCCAAGGTGGGCCGATCCCCTGGGACGTCGTCCCGCAACCCTCCCCCAACCGATGAGTCGTTTTGACGAAAAGGACTGTAAGAAGACCATGAGAAAACATTTGCCGACCGTAACCTTTGCCGCCGTGGCAATGGCCTTTGCCGCTTCGTTGCCCTCGGCCGCAAACGGCCAGGCCGCCTCGACCGCATCCGGCGCCACCCGCCCGGCCCAGCAACATCTGATCGGCGAAGTTACCGCCATCGACGCCGCTACCGGCCAGGTAACGATCAAAACTGACGCGGGCACATCGGTAAGCGTCGCGGTAAATGCGCAAACTGTTTACCGTCGTCTCCCGCCGGGCCAGACAAGTTTGGCCCAGGCCGAGACGATCACCGGCGCGGAAGTAAAAGTTGGTGATCGAGTACTGGTTCCCAGCGGCGCAACCCTTGCGGCCGGCACTGCCGCGCGACAGGTGATCGTGATGGCGCGCGAAGCGGTAGCAGCTCGGCGCGACCAGCAGCGTGAAGATTGGCGCACGCGCGGTGTGAATGGACGCGTGCTGGCGATTGATGCGGCTAAGAAAGAGATCAGCGTGGAGACGCGTACGCGTGATTCAGCGGAGACACTGACCATCGTGGCAAACGACAAAGCGCGCATCCGCCGCTTCGCTCCGGGTTCGCTTCGGCCCGACGACGCCATCGCCGGAACCTTTGCCGACATTCGCGTGGGCGATCAAATCCGCGTACTCGGCAACCGCGAAGAGTTTCGGATCACCGCCGAGGAAATTATTTCCGGCACAGTTTCACGGCTGTTAGGCATCGTTGAGAAGGTAGACGCCGCGCGCAATGAGGTCGTAGTCAAAGATACGCAGACTGGCAAGTCAACCGTGGTTGCGTTGCTGCCCAAGACGACGCTGCGGCGCGTGCCTGCTGATTTCGCGGAAACGCTGGCGCGGGCCCAGCAGCGCCGTGGCGAGAACGAAAGTCTCACTGAAGCGCAACGAGCAGCTCAACGCGAACAACGCGAGGCGCGCCGGCGTGAACGCGAGACCCAGGGTGCCACTCGCCCACAGGGCGCTCAGAATCCAAACGGGCAGGCGCGTCCCGGCGGCAGAAATCCGCAGCAGATGTTTGAAACTTTTCCGGTGATTACCATCGCCGACGTGAAGAAAGGTGACGCGGTGATGGTTACCGGCACCGGCACAAACGATGCCGCGCGCGTGATGGCTGCGACCCTGATAACCGGCAATGCTGAGATTCTCGCGCTCCTGCAACGGCGCACGGGCGGCCGTCCGGAAGGCATGAGCCCAGGCTTGCCGAGTGGCGTGATGGGTGGGGGCACGGGCAGCGAACCCGATCGGCCACAGCCAGCCACGCCGCCGAGGCTTCAATAACTATGACAAAGGCCAAAAGGCGATCCACGAAATCACACCAAGCAACGCGAACGAAGAGGTCGATTCGTGCAGTTCGTGTGAATTAGTGGACAGTCTTTGACCGTCAGACTTACAAATTTTCAACTATAGATTGAGTAGGGAAACAGAAGGCCAATGTTGAATCGTGGAAATGCAGTCGGCAGTGTTTGCCGCTTACCTTTGTTATTCGTGGCGTTGATTCTCAGCGCCAGCATCGCCTTGGGCCAGAGTTCGACGGGCACGTTGCGCGGACAGGTCCAGGATGTTTTGGGCGGACTGGTAGTCGGTGTCACAGTGACGGCCACCGACTCAGCCGGCGTGGCGCGCACCGCCACCACTGACGGCCAGGGCAGGTACGCCTTTGCCGCGTTGCCTCCAGCACGTTACATCGTGCGCGTCGAGCAGCCGGGTTTTGACCTTTACGAACACACCGTCGAAGTCACCGCCGGCGCCAGCGAGCCACTCAACATCACCATCAACGTCGCGCTCGAAGCAGAGGAAGTGACCGTCACCGCGGAAGCGCCCATCTCCACCGAACCTGAATCAGATGCCGGCGCAGTAGTCATTCGCGGCGCCGCCCTCGACGCCCTGCCAGACGACGAGGAAGATTTGGCCGACGCGCTCCAGGCACTGGCTGGCCCATCTGCCGGCCCCGAGGGTGAAGGCGAGATTTACACTGATGGTTTCTCCGGTGGACGCTTGCCCCCGAAAGAATCGATTCGCGAAATCCGCATCAATCGAAATCCATTCTCCGCCGAGTATGAACGGCTCGGGTACGGACGTATCGAAATCTTCACTAAGCCTGGCACCAACAAGTTTCGCGGCTCGGCCTCCTTCAACTTTGGCGACGAAAGCCTCAACGCCCGCAATCCGTATGCACTCGTGCGCGCGCCCTATCAGTCGCGCCGCTACGGCGGAAATCTGAGCGGACCGATCACCCAGGGGAAAACTTCTTTCTTCTTCGACTTCCAACGCAGCGAGACCGATGAAAACGATGTGGTCAATGCCGTCGTGCTCGACGCCGCGCTCAATCCCATCGCTTTCAATCGAACGGTGCAGACGCCCGTGCGGCGCACCACGTTTAGTCCACGCCTCGACTGGCAGTTGAACCCAAACAACACGGTCGTCGTTCGTTACACTTACGAGCGCTCGAAACGCCAGAACCAGGGCGTCGGCGATTTCAACCTGCCGGAGCGCGCCTACAACACCTCGGGCACCCAGCATACGATTCAACTAACTGAACCCGCGGTGATCAATCAGAAAGTGATCAATGAGACGCGCTTCCAGTTTGAGCGCGACAGCTCGATTCGCCAGGGCGGAATCAATGCCACCACGATTCGCGTGCAGGACGCTTTCACCGGCGGTGGCGCTCAGGTGGGTCTAGCATCGACCAACGAAGACCGGTTTGAGTTACAAAACTTCACCTCGTGGTCTATGGGGAATCATTCGCTCAAGGCGGGCGCGCGGGTGCGTCACGTAAAACTCCGCGACGTTTCGCAGCAGAATTTCACCGGAACCTTTACCTTTGCCGGCACCCAGATCGTGGTTCCCGACCCCATCAGCCCCACGGGCAGTCGCATCGTTACATTCTCGTCGCTCGAACAGTATCGCCAGACGTTGCTCCACACCGCGGGCTTCGCGCCGTCGCAGTTTTCCCTTTCCGCCGGAAACC
>JANMVC010000339.1:0-4841 GCA_031392315.1 Pyrinomonadaceae bacterium
GCCTAAGGCAGGCGAAACACCTTCATCAGTTTTCGTCATTGGCCGCAGTCTAGTTTAGGTGGAAACTAAATTCCACGTTTTTTGACTGGGACCGCGGGCGTGCCGCCCGCAATGAGCGCGAAGCGCGAACATCGTCGAGAGCAGACTGTGAGCCAGCAAGAAGGGCCCGCCCGCTACCGCAGGCGGTTCTGACAAGCCGCCCCTGATGCCCGCAAACTAACAGTTTGCGTTACAGCGCAGTTAAGGATTGCAACATTCACGGTCGGGAAGCTATTATTCAGCCTCGATTTTAAGCCTACAGTAAATTGTTCCCCGATAGCGGATGAACGCGGCCGAGCCACGCTGCGCATCCGAGTGCCGGTTCACCAAAACTAATCGCCTGTGAGGACTATATGAAACGCATCCTTCTTAGCCTAACGATAGTTGCCAGCTTGTTATTCGCGCTCGCCTGCCAGCCCACCGGCGGCGGCGACAAAGTCAGAATCGGAGTCTTTATGTCGACCACCGGAGACACTGCCAACTTCGGTATCTCCTCGGTCAACGGCATCAAAATGGCCGCCGACGAAGTGAACGCTGCTGGCGGCATCAACGGCAAGCAGGTCGAACTCCTCATCCAGGACGATCGCTCCGATGCCTCCGAAGCCGCGACCATCGTCACCAAGTTTGTCACACAGGATCAGGTACATGCGATTCTCGGCGAAGTGGCCAGCTCGCGCTCGATTGCCGCCGCGCCCATCGCGCAAAACGCGAAGATTCCCATGCTCACGCCTTCGTCCACGAATCCCGAAGTAACGAAAAAGGGCGACTTCATTTTCCGCAGTTGCTTTATCGACCCGGTCCAGGGCGCGGCCATCGCGCAGTTTGGCGCGAAGAGTCTAAATGCCAAGCGCGCCGCACTGATGGTTGATCGCAAAAACGATTATTCGACCGGCCTGGAGAAAGTGATTGCCGATGTGTTCACCCGTCTCGGCGGGCAGATCGTGGTCACGCAGTCGTACCAGGCAGGCGATCAGGATTTCAACGCGCAGATCACGTCAATCAAAGGCGCGAATCCGGATGTAATTTTCGTTCCCGGCTACTACGGCGATGTCGCCTTGTTTGCCAAGCAGGCGCGCGACAAGGGCATCACTGTCCCGCTCGTCGGCGGCGACGGCTGGGATTCCCCGAGTCTGTATCAGATTGGCGGCGCGGCGCTCGATGGCTGCTACTTCAGCAATCATTATTCGCCCGACGATGCTGATCCGCTCGTGCAAAAGTTTGTTACTGACTTCAAGACGCGCTACGGCACAGTTCCCGATGCGCTGGCCGCGACGGCTTACGACGCCGCGCGCATTATGTTTGACGCAATCAAGCGCGCCAATTCGCTCGACGGCGCCGCGATTCGTCAGGCCCTGGCCGACACCAAAGAATTTCCTGGGGTAACCGGCAAAGTTACGTTCAATGAAAACCGCGATGCGGTTAAGCCGATCGTCATGGTCAAGATTGAAAGCGGCGGAAAGTTTGTCGTAGCTGAACGCGTCCAGGTTGAAGGTGCGGCGATGCCAACCGCTGCGACCAGTCCTTCCCCGGCTGCTGCTGCGTCACCGGCAGCACCGGCAACCGGTGCATCACCTGCGGCTAAGACGTCTCCGGCAGCGGCCACTAGTCCGGCGATGAGCACGTCGCCGGCAGCGGCAAAGTCACCAGCGAAAACAGCCACTCCTTAAGCGGTTCCGTATCCGTCGGCACTCTGAATTGGTTCTGGATCGCACGTCACAAGTATGAGCACGTTTCTCCAACAGCTTATCAACGGCATTTCGCTGGGCGCGATCTATTCGCTCATCGCGCTCGGCTACACGATGGTCTATGGCGTGCTGAAGCTGATTAACTTCGCACACGGCGACGTCTACATGGTCGGGGCCTTTATGGGCTACTACCTGGCTAACGGTCTCGGCGCGCGCGGCGCACAAGCCATCGGCCAGAGCGCCGACGGCCTAATCGCTCGCGGGTTGCTCGGCAGCGGCGCGATGGAGCCTTCGCTGATCACCGCGCTGGTCGTCATGCTATTGGCCATGGCCATCTGCGCGGCGCTCGGCGTGATCATCGAACGATTCGCGTATCGGCCGGTTCGCAAGTATTCGCGTCTGACCGCGCTGATCACCGCCATCGGAGTTTCGCTGCTGCTGGAAAACGGCGGGCAAGTTGTCTTTGGCGCTGATCCGAAGTTCTTTCCGGAGCTTTTCAAGAAACGAAACATCGACCTGTTTGGCGGCGCGAGTATTAACAGCGCCGACATCATCGTGCTGGTAATCGCAATTGCGCTGATGATTGGTCTTCAGATCGTCGTGTTTCGAACTAAGACCGGGCGGGCGATGCGCGCCGTTTCGTTTAACTTGCAATCGGCCAAACTGATGGGCATCAACACTGACCGCATCATCATGTTCACCTTCGCATTGGGCTCCGCGCTCGCGGCGGCTGCCGGTGTGCTCGTGGCGATTCGCATCCCGCGCATCGATCCTCTGATGGGCATACTGGTGGGCTTGAAAGCTTTTGTGGCCGCGGTGTTGGGCGGCATCGGAAACATTCCCGGCGCTGTGTTGGGAGGACTGCTCATTGGCATCACCGAAACCATGGTCGTCGGTTATCTGTCCCCGACTTACAAAGACGCAGTCGCGTTTGCAATTTTGATTCTGATACTTCTTTTCCGCCCCTCGGGTCTCCTGGGTTCGGTGGCGCAGGAAAAAGTCTGACGACAGAGGTCAGCGATCAGAGGACAGAAGTCAGTAGCCAAATTGTTCCGACTGACATCTGATCTCTGACTTCTGACTTCTCGACTTCTCGATTTTTATGCCTCGTTACCTACGTAATCTAATCATAGCGCTGATAGTGATTGCCGCCTTGTATGGGTTGGACTTTGTCTTTCAGGGCCGGATGATTAGTCCATACTTCAGCCGCATCCTGATGCTTTCAGGAATCGCGATCACGCTCGCAGTTTCGCTTAACCTGATCAACGGATTCACTGGACAGTTTTCCATCGGACATGCAGGCTTCATGGCCGTCGGTGCGTATTCTTCGGCGTATTTCTCCGTGACTTATGGCGCGAACCTGGCGGCGACGATGGGCAACGGCAAGCTTGGTTGGGCCATCGCCCTGGCTGCCGCGACGCTTATCGGCGCTGCTTTCGCCGGACTGGCGGGTCTGATTGTCGGCGTGCCTTCGCTGCGCCTCAAAGGCGACTATCTCGCTATTGTCACCCTTGGCTTTGGCCAAATTATCGTCGTCTTTTTGAACAACATTGAAGCCGTCGGCGGTGCGCGCGGTTATTCCGGCATCCCGATCGTTAAGAGTTTCTTTTGGATTTTTCTGATTGCGGTCCTCACAATCGTCATCGTCTACAACATGGTCCACTCAGCATTTGGACGCGCCCTGATGGCTATTCGAGAGGACGAACTCGCGGCGGAAGCCATGGGCGTCAACACCACGCGCTACAAAGTGATGGCCTTCGTGATCTCATCGGCCATGGCCGGCGCCGGCGGTGTGTTGCTGGCCCACTTCGATGGCTATCTCAATCCGAAGTCTTTCGAGTTCATCAAGTCGTTCGAGATTCTGATTATGATCATTCTCGGCGGCCTGGGCTCAATCGTGGGTTCGGTGCTGGGCGCGATACTGCTGACCGTCTTGCCCGAAGCGTTGCGCGGTTTTGCCGAATATCGAATGGTCATCTATTCGCTGTTGCTGATCATCCTGATGATTACGCGGCCTCAGGGATTGTTGGGTTCGACCGCTGCTTTTAAAGGTTGGCGCGGCCGCAAACGAAAGAAGTCGCGCACCGAAACCGAAGAGATTACTGCGGAGGATACGCGCGATAACGCGTCAGTTGAAAAAGCGACGCTCGGCGAGCGCCAGAGTGAAACGTCGCTCGCGGAAAAGGACGATAAGGTCAAATGAGTACGAATTTCGCTTCGGCCAGTAACACGAATCCTATGCCCCCTTCAACGGTCGGCCCGATCCTGAAGACTGATAAAGCCACGATTCGTTTCGGCGGATTGGTTGCCGTCAGTGAATTGGACATGGCAGTGCAGCCGGGTGAAATCTACGGGCTCATCGGGCCTAACGGCGCGGGCAAGACCACGATCTTCAATTTGCTGACCGGCGTTTACCAACCTACGTCCGGCGAGATTCATTTTGAAGGCAAACGCATTGACGGCAAGCGGCCTTATGAAATTGCGTCGCACGGCATTTCGCGGACCTTTCAAAACATACGCCTCTTCCCCAGCATGAGCGTGCTCGACAATGTGATGACTGCCTGTCACATCCACACGAATCAAACGCTCGTCGATGTCATTCTGCGCACAAACCGCTTTCTCCGGTGCGAGCAAACGTCGCGCGAATACTGCATGGAACTCCTGGCCATCTTCGATCTCGATGATTTGAAAGATGAGGGCGGCACGAGCCTGCCTTACGGCAAACAGCGTAGACTGGAAATCGTGCGCGCGTTGGCTACGCGGCCACAGCTCTTGTTGCTCGACGAGCCGGCCGCGGGCATGAATCCTTCCGAGCAGGAAGACCTGATGCATTTGATCAAACAGATTCGCGACCGCTTTGGCCTGACGATCCTGCTCGTCGAACACAACATGAAAGTCGTCATGGGCGTCTGCGAAAGAATCCAGGTTGTGGACTATGGAAAATCGATTGCCCTGGGACTGCCCGAACAGATTAAGAACGATCCGAAGGTGATCGAGGCGTATCTTGGGGACTAGTTTGCAGTCTCCAGTCTGAAGTCTCCAGTTCGCTGGATCGCAGCCGCTGATTGGAAACTGACAGGCAAACTGATGAAGACTACAGACTGGCGACTCCAGACT
>JANMVC010000498.1:0-3388 GCA_031392315.1 Pyrinomonadaceae bacterium
GGCAAGGGAACCGGCGGTGGTCATCATTCGATCCGCGGTGCCGATGTTGTCTTTAATGAGAACGGGAATTCCATGCAGCGGCCCACGCGGGCCTTTTTCTTTTCGTTCGCGATCAAGCGCTTCGGCGATTGAGGGGGCGTCAGGATTGAGCTCGATTACCGAGTTGATCGCCGGACCACCCTTGTCTACGTCATCAATGCGTTCGAGATATCTTCTGACCAGGGAGCGCGCCGAGAATTTTCCGGATTTCAAGCCGTCCTGCAAATCTGCGATTGTCGCTTCAGCGAGCTCGAATTCCTTTGGTGGCGCTGAAAGCAGAGCGCTACTGAAAACTGAGGCGGGCTTGGCAACAGCCACGACGGAAGCAAGAGCGGTCGCTTGCAAAAAAGTTCTACGTTTCATGAGCAACTCCGAATCATTCGAACCGATCTTTTTTAGTTCAGATTGGCGGATAGCAGGTTACTGCAAAAAGAAGACCGTAAAGCGCAGCAAGCCGATCCACGAAATCACACGAAGTAACACGAACCCAAAACGCCTTTCGTGGTGCTTCGTGTGATTTCGTGGATCGGCTTGCTCTTCATACGTTAGCGTAAGCAGTTATTTTGCGACGTTGCTCTGCATCGCCAGCAGGTTGTTTTCAGAATCACGGAATGCAGCCATCCAAAGTTCATAGCTCCCCATGTCCGCAACGAAAGCCGGTTCCTCTTCAAATTGGACGCCTCGGTCCTTAAGTGTTTTCACAGCATGTTGAATGTCTGTGACATTGAAATAGATTATCGAGCTGGCGTGATCGAATTCGGGTTTGTCTGGCAGCGAGAGCATCAGCCGGATGCCTTCGCAATCGAAGAAGGCCATTTTGGGCGGAACGGCGAAGAGAAGCTTCATGCCCAGCGCGTCGCGATAGAAAGCGGTGGCGCGGTCGAGGTCGTGCGCGTTGACTGCGATTTGTCCGATTGTCGAAAGACCGAATTCGTTGGTGGCCATGCAGGAACTCTCCTAACCTTTTTCAAGACTGACTGTTATTGCGCAACGAAATTGTAGGTGATGACGCCTGTAACTCGTACTGGCTCTCCGCAGAGTTTTGTGGGCGAGAACTCTGAGTTTTTAGCGGCCGCCACGGCACCCGCTCTTAATAGTGGATGTCCCGATATCGCTTGGGCCGCAAATATTTTGCCGGCCTCATCGATAAAGACTTGAACCACTACTGTCCCACTCGCATGAGCCGCTCTTGCAGTGGCCGGATAATCGGGGCGGCCCAGGCGCAGCGCTCGGCCGTTCAACACGGATGGGTTTCGAGTTTCGCCCGGGCTTACCGCCGTCGCCCCAACGACCGGCGACGATAGTTTTAAGCTCTGGCGTATCAACTCCCACGCAGCCTGCCCACGAACATCGCCATCAACTCGAAGATATAAAAGGCTTATAAATCGAAGGCCCAACCTGAGAAAATACATCTCGGCAGTGACCGGAGCATTTTTCATCTGGCCATGGAGTATGAGCCCGTCGACTTCCATTCCAGCGACCTGCGTTTTTACCGGCGAGGTCTGGCCGGCAGTTGCCTGAATTTGAGTCGCAACGTTTTCAACCAACGCGTCGGTGATCTCTTTCCCGGCAGCCTGAAAATCGCATTGCTGGCCAGTCGCGAGTTGAAAAATCACAGCGAGCTGGACGCTGGCGTCCTTCCGGGTCACCGCGATGTACTTCACGTTGTCAACGCTTCTGTCGGTCGCTATCCATTCGGCGGGAAAGTCAAAGGTCAAGCCAGCTTTCTCGAAGCGCTGGGCAGCGTCCCCGCCCGTCTGCGCAGCGGCGAGGACAGTTGACAGAACGACAATCCCCAGCAGCGGGCCAAACTTAAGAACATCTTTCATTTTGATTCCTTTTCGGCTCAAGAATTTACTCCGCTCGCCATCGTCTGTCCAGAAAGCTCGAGTTGATAAGTTTGAGGATGCTTCGCCGCTGGCAAATTCGCTCCAGTTGCCCTACCGTTGGCGCTACCCCAAATCTAAGCATGGATACTCCGGTCTAAGTTTGACTGGGACTGGAACCTAAATGACGCTCGAAGCTATTACAGAAAACGAACCCGCGGTTGAGCTGAAGGCCGCGCCTCTGCCACTCGTCGCGGTTGTGGGTCAACCAAACGTTGGCAAGTCTACGCTCTTCAACCGGCTGATCGGTCAGCGCCGTTCAATTGTTGGCGACGAGCCGGGCATCACCCGCGATCGAATCTACGGCGAAGTGGAGTGGTTGGGCGAGCGTTTTTCAATCGTTGACACGGGCGGCATTGTGCCTGACGACGATGCAGTCATTCCCGCAAATATCTTCAAACAAGCAGGCTTCGCGATTGACGATGCGCAGGCTTTGATCTGGGTAGTTGATGCGCGACAAGGCCTAACGCCGCTTGACGAAGAGTTGGCGAAGCTGTTGCGCGCGACCGGCAAGCGCGTCCTAGTAGCAGCGAACAAATCAGAATCAGCGCGAGTAGAGGCGACAGCGTCGGAGTTTTACAAGTTTGGCTTCGAAGAAGTGTTTCCCGTCTCAGCCGAGCAGGGAATCGGATTAGGCGAGCTACTCGACGCGCTGATTAAAGGACTGGAAAGGTCACCGAACGAAGGTGAAGGTGTCGTTGCTTCACACCAGCGCGAGCTGCGCCTGGCGATTGTGGGCCGTCCCAACGTGGGCAAGTCTTCGATTCTAAATAGCCTGCTCGGAGAAGAGCGGGCGATCGTCTCGCCGGTTGCAGGTACGACTCGTGACGCAACGGACACGCTTCTGGAAACTCCTGGCCAGCTGTTTCGTCTGGTGGATACCGCGGGTATTCGGCGCAAGGGAAAAACGGCCGCGATGGCGGAGAAGCTTTCAGTAGTAATGGCGATGAAAAGTTTGAAACGTGCCGATGTCGCAATCGTTGTGGTTGATGCCGAGGAGGGAGTAACGGCGCTTGATGCGCACATCGCGGGGTATGCCTACGACGCCGGTTGCTCGATCATCATCGCCTGTAACAAGTGGGATGCCGTCAAAAACAAGGAGACAAGCACCTCAGCGCAATTTGAAAGAAACGTGCGGGAGCGGATGAAGTTTCTCGACTTTGCGCCGATGATCATGATTTCGGCGCTGACCAGCCAACGCGTGGAGAAACTCCTGCCGCTGGCTATTCGCGCTAATGAAGCACGCAACAGACGTGTTACAACTTCGCAGCTCAACGCATTCTTTGAGGATGCGGTTTCGCAGCCACGCGGTGGCAGTGCGCCCGCGCCAGTAAAAGGCGGAGTCTCAAGATTGCATGTGCAATACATGACGCAAGCGGGCGTGCGGCCCCCGACGTTTGTCGTGTTCACCTCCGGCGGCAAGGGAGGCCTGCATTTTTCCTACCTGCGGTATCTCCAGAATC
>JANMVC010000627.1:0-3982 GCA_031392315.1 Pyrinomonadaceae bacterium
ACGTTTCGGTTGAGAACGTCACGGCGTTTGTCCTCGGCGGACACGGCGACACGATGGTGCCGCTGCCGCGCTTTTCCACTTGCGCCGGCATTCCAATTCCGGAACTGCTGTCGAAAGATCAGATCGACGCAATTGTGAAACGAACTGCCGGCGGCGGCGCCGAGATCGTGTCACTGCTGAAAACTGGTTCGGCTTACTACGCGCCGTCGGCCGCGGCAGTGGAGATGACGGAAGCGATTCTGAAGGACAAGAAGAAGATCCTGCCGTGTGCCGCTTATCTGGAAGGCGAGTATGGCATCAACGGTCTCTACGTCGGCGTGCCTTGCAAACTCGGCGCGCGCGGTCTCGAACAGATAATCGAGATCAACCTGCTGGCCGAGGAGCGCATCGCACTGCAAAAGAGCGCGGCGGCGGTGCAGGAACTGATCGACGTGCTCGGAGTCTAATCAAACGTAAGAATGAAAACCAGAAAGGCAAAAGGAAGAGTCGATCTTCCTTTTGCCTTTTTCCTTTTGACCTTTGCCTTGCGCTCTAGTCTTCAGCCAGGACAATGATGCGGTCGCCTTTGGCGTAGGTGGTTTGCAGCGACTTCGGCGGATTGATTTTCACTCCGTAGGACTTGTTCACGTCATAAGCCTCCGCCTGCACGCGATAACCGATAGCAACCTGGTTGCGTCGCCGCGCCGCTTCCATCACAGTATAGAAATTCAGCGGGCGCCCCATCGGCACATACTCTTCCGCAGGCTTCAAATAGATTTCCGAGCCTTCCGGGTCGAACAAGTCCTGGAAGACAGTAGCCAGCTCTGCGTTTTCAGAAATCTGCGACATCATCAGGCTGAGCAGGTTGTCGCTCACTACAAAATCATCGGCGCGCGTTACCTGCGCCAACTCACGATTCCTGATGTCGAGCATCTCGCTGACAATCGACAAAGGCTGCCCCGACTTGTCTGACATGTCGCGCAGATGAAGCAGCGTGATTAACGTCCGTGCGTCGGCTTCCTGAGGATCGAGAGTAGCGGAATCTTCATCTCCTGTGCTGAGAACAATAATGTGATCGAATTTATCGACTCCAAGGCCTTCCAAAGTCTGACGATCGGTTGTGTCGCCAGCGCGGAAAGAGGGTGTTAGATTACGCAAGCCGTTGCTGCCATTTCCGCTTTGCGGGAAATGGGCATTCACATCGATGGCGGCTCCATGAACGATGGCAATCTCGGAATCTGGCCCCACGTAGTTGTCCAATTCCTTGATGATCGACGGAGCGCGTTCATTCCATCCAATCATCAACGTGTGCCAGGCTGTTGGTGGTTTCGGTTCCGTTTCCTGAATCGCGTTGGTCTCGATGTGGTATTCGGTCAATCCAGAAAGTTTTATCGTATCGTCATCTTCGGAGATGACTATCAGCGCGTCGCCGCTTCCAATCACCGTCGCCATCGGCGGGTTGAGCTGGATTCGGCCATCCATAAAACGGATGCCGATGACCGCCGAGTCCTCGTAAGCCATCAATGTCTCGGCGAATGTTTTGCCGGTCAGGTCCGGTTCTTCTTTGAAGTAAATTTCATCGCCACCGAAGTCGAGCAGTTCGGTGTAGGCGACTGAGAGACCCGACTGGCGGCAGGTTTGCGCCATGATGCGAGCCATCATGTCTCCCGCGAGGATCAGTTTCACTTCATCGCCGCCGATCATCCGCGCCACTTCGAAATTCTTGGCGTCGCGAATAACTGCCACGATGTGGTAACGGTGTTGGGAACGATCAGAATCGTTAGTGAGCGCCAGGATCGACTTGATGACGTAGAAATCCGGATCCTCAACCTCAGGCGCCAGCACCACTATCGAACGCGCGCTTTGCGGATTAACAATATCGAGATCGTCCATATCCATCGGCGAACCGGTGCGACAGACGATGCGCGTCCGGCCGGTCTTGCCAATCTTCGAGCGGATCTCATCCTGCATCTCGACGGTATCTTTCTCCGCCAGAATAGCGATGCATGAGTGCCTCTGATTGGCATTCGCAGCCACAAGCTCAGAAATTAAGGTGAAGATTTGAGACGACCAACCCAGGATCACTGTGTGGCCCTTTTCAGCGACGAAGGAGCGCCCTTTGCGCAACTCCTCGAGCTTGCCTTCAATGCCGGTGGTGAGAATGCCGATCAGAATGCTGACGATAAAAATACCGCCCAACGTCACGGTCAACATCATCAGCAGGAAACCGCGACTGCCTTCGTCGCCGCCCATCGTGCCAGGATCGAGCGTGCGCATCAGGCTGGCCCAGGCCACTTCGAGAAAAGTCGCCTTGCCTTCGGGACCGATGCCCAGCGAAATCACTATCAGGGATATGGCGACGATCAGAATTGCCGACGCGATGAACAGCCACCCAATTAAGGCAATCGGGCCTTTCGACATCATGTTGTCGAAGTGATAGCGCAGTCGATCTTTGAAGGTTATCGTTCTCACGGTGTTCTCCTACAAACCAGGTCGGCCAACGACGTGAAGCGAAGGTAACGGTAGTGACCTAATTTAAGACTCTTCTCTGCGTTCTCTGGCGACTCCGCATCTTTGTTGCTGGAAACAGACTCGCAGCATGGCTTTGCGAAAAGTAAAATTCTATTTGCCTTTGACCCGGCCTTCAGCGCCAACGGCGCAGAATGTAATAGCCTGGGCCAGCGGCCCAGGATTCAGTCGAGAGCAAATGTGCCAGCGCTGAAAGCGCGAAATAGGGATTCCTTCGGGCAATCGCTGCCATTTACACAATTCCGATTGCGCGCCTTCAGCGCTCGGGGAGGTGCCTGCACTGTTTCCCCAGGCCGTTGGCCTGGGCTTTTACATCTCGCGCCGTTGGCGCTTGCAGCGGCCGTAAAAGCCTTTTGTGCAAGTCATCACAGCGGATCGCCGAGTTGACGCAGAGATCTGAAACCAGGTCACCATCGAGTTTGTCGGTTAGGAAGTCCAGGGAAGCATCAACAAATAAATCGCACCGCACAGGAACAGGACTGCGCCCACCGCCAGAATTACCAAACGCATCATCTGATTGTGGAAGACCTGAACGATGCCGCCGAAGAACAAGCTGATGGCAAAGAGCACTGCGACTAGTTGGAATTTATCACCAGTGCCGTTTGCGTCCTGGCCTGTTTTAAAAACAGCTTCGGCTTCGTCGGAAAGCGTCTGGCTTTTTGCCAGCATCTCCTTGCGATAGTCTTCGTTGCCGGCCAGCTCAGTGTCCATTGCTGTTTTCAGCAGTTGCTCCTGGATCGCAGCGTGTTCGTCTTCGGCGTCCGGCGAGTCGTCATCAGAGTCAGCTGCCGCGCGCGCTTCAGGCGGCAAGCCCATCGCTTTATATCCGGGCTCACTCATCACCTTGGTGTAGAGGTAGGTGGCAATCTCATAGTTGCGAGCTTCGGCCGCGGCATTCCCGGAGTCGTCGCCTTCCTTAGTCAAACGCCAGGCGTCCATCTCCACCTGGCTGTCGCGGGTCATTTCAACAATCGCCCGACTTCGCTCGGCGGCGGCGTTGGTCGCAATCTTATTTGCCTGGCTGTAACTCTCCACGCTCTTACCGCCGTAGAGCGACGATTGATAACTAGCAATGGCCGTGAAGATTGCCGCTAAACCAAGCAAGATCGCAGCAAGCAGTTCCATCTTTTCAAAGGGTCGCGACACTTCGTTATCGTTTTCGCTCATCGGGTCTCCGTGGAAACAGTTTGGGTTGAAAGTTTGCGGGGCGAAGCTGAAGTTACCGCCTGGTAAGATTTGAAACTGGAAAGCCGGAAAACGAAACTGCCGGCTAGTGTTTCAGCCAACCGAATAATCCGTAGACGACTGTCTCGCGGTTTTCTTCATAGATGGCGCGGGTGAGCGGGATGCCCATCGGGCAGGCCTTGACGCAGTTTTGCGCGTTGCCGCAGTTGGTGATGCCGTCGTCGCCCATGATTCCTTCGAGGCGCGCGTCGCGGCTCATCTCGCCGGTGGGGTGCATGTTGAAGAGCCG
>JANMVC010000632.1:0-4482 GCA_031392315.1 Pyrinomonadaceae bacterium
TAAGCGGAGAAGCGATTGGCGTGCTCCACGTGGGCATGTTGAAACCTGCTGAATTTACGGCAGACGATGTCCGACTTTTGCAACTGGCCGGCGATCGAATCGCGCTGGCCATCGAGAATGCGCGTCTTTACGAAGTGGAACGAAGCGCGCGCACCAATGCTGAAGCTGCGAACCGCGCCAAAGATGAGTTTCTCACTATCCTGTCGCACGAGTTGCGCACTCCATTGACGCCAATCATCGGTTGGGTCCACATGATGATGAACGGCATTCTGCCGGAACCGGAGTTCCCCAAAGCGCTCTCGGTGATCAATCGAAATGCTTACAACCTCAAGCGTTTGATAAACGACCTGCTGGATATGTCAGCCATTCTGAGTGGCAAGATGGTGTTTGAAGAGGTGTCGGTCTCGCTCTCTGACGTGCTTCAGGAATCAGTCGAGACGATGCAAACATCCGGCAAGGATGCAAACATTCAACTAAGCTTGAAGATCGCCGAGCGGGCCACCGGCATAAACATCAAAGGCGACAAAACCAGGCTTACTCAGTCTTTCTGCAATGTGTTGCACAACGCCATAAAATTCTCGCCCGATGGTGGAACAATCGAAGTAACGTGCGATGCCACTCCCTCCGACGCAGTCGTCAAGATTACGGATCACGGCGATGGCATACCCGCGGAGTTTTTGCCGCAGGTGTTTGAACGCTTTCGCCAGGCTGACGGCTCACGCACCCGCGCCTATGGCGGTCTCGGTCTCGGGCTGGCCCTGGTGAAAAGCTTTGTGACGGCTCACGGCGGAACCGTGGAGGCGACGAGCGACGGAAAAGGTCAGGGCAGCGTGTTCACCATCACGCTGCCGCGCGAAGTGCCGCTCGCGGCTGTGGACTCCCGGAAAAAAGCAAAGCACTCCGATGCTATAATTGAAAAGCGAACTCGCGTGCTCATCGTCGAGGATGAGCCTGATACTTTGGAAATGCTGGACGCGCATTTCCAGGCTCGGGGCTTTGCCACGCTCTGTTGCAGCTCGGCGGCGGAAGCACTCAACCTTGCCGACCGAGAGCCTTTCGACGTTTTGATTTCTGATCTGGCGATGCCGGCAATGGATGGATTGCAATTAGTCGCGGCGCTGCGCCAACGAAATGGTCTGGAGAAAATTCCGGCAATTGCGTTAACCGGCTACGCTTCGCCAAAGGACATGGCAGCGGCAATCGCAGCGGGTTTCGACCTGCACCTGCCAAAGCCCGTCGATCCTGGTGAACTCGCAACCGCTGTCGCCGGCCTGATAGCTGCGCGAAAGAATCAGAAATCCTAGACAGCGATCCGCATTTCGGCTACATTTGCAGTCCCCCCATACACTTGAGAATATTTGTAGACATTACGGAAGGTTTGTATGATCGCGCCTAGCCACACTGCGTTTGACTTCCGAACCCCCTGCATACTGAGCCAGCTTTCCAGCCAATTTCTGCCTTCGACGCATGATCCGTCCCACACGCCAGTGCCAGGGGAGCACGCGTCGATTCGAGATGCGGGGAAGGCACGGTCGGTTTTGGTAATCGACGACGTTTCAGATGTCACTGAGATGTTGACAGTGCTATTGACGCACGCGGGTTACGAAGTCGCTTCTGCGTCGTCGGCTCAGGAGGCAATTGCTTTGGCCAGGGCCAACCAGTTCGATATGATCATCTCTGACATTGGCATGCCGGAAATGAATGGCTACGAACTCGCCGTGGCCCTGCGCTCGCAGCCGGGATATGAAGCGGTGCCGATGATTGCCGTGACTGGCTTTTCCATGTTTGACGATCGCAACCGTTCTTTGATGGCGGGCTTCAACGCCCACGTGACAAAACCAATCGATCCGCGCACCTTTCTGGACCTTATCGAACAACTGTGAGAACCAGCGGACCAGACCGCAGCGAGCTGCACAGCGGCACGCGTGGAAGTGTCAATCGCGCAACAGTTGGCCGGTAGATGAAAACCCTTCCCAATCTTCGCCGTGTTCTTCAAACCGATTCCGCCGCGCGCTTTGTTCAGCTCGGCGCCGGGGCCATCGCCATCGGCCTCATCTTCTGGAAGCTTCAATACTCAACCGGTGCAATCTGCTGCGGTGATTTCGACGGCTACTATCACATCAAGTGGAGCCGGATGCTCTGGGAGTCGCTGCGACATGGCGGATTTCCGCCGCAGTTTACCTGGCTGCCTTTGACTACGCTCGATGCCAAAAATTACGTAGACCACCATCTGCTCTTCCACGCTTTCCAGATACCCTTTACCTGGTTTGGCGATCTGCGCGTAGGCGCCAAAATTTCCGCAACGATCTTCGGCAGCCTCGCAGTCTTTTCCTGCTACTGGTTGCTGGTTCGCTACCGGATCCGTTATCCGCTCGTTTGGCTGCTCGCGCTGCTGGCCTGTTCAGCACCATTTCTGTATCGCCTCAGCATGGCCAAGGCGCCGCCCTTCGCGATTATTTACCTCATCATCGGCATTCATTTTTTATTCACCAAAAAATACTGGCCGCTCATCCCGCTCAGTTTTATTTTCGCCTTGACCTACGACATGTTCGTCTTCTTGATCCTGGCGAGTTTTATTTGGACCGGTGTAATTGCCTGGACTGAGCGGCGGTTTGAATGGCGGCCCATCGCCTGGGTGCTCGCGGGAACCATTGCCGGACTGGTCATCAATCCTTACTTCCCCACGAATCTCCAGCTTTTTTACGAGCACCTGCGGATAAAAATTACCGCCTCGGATTTCACGACCAAGGTCGGAAACGAGTGGTATCCCTACGACTCATGGGAGTTTATAGGCAATACGTTGCTGGCGTGTATCGCGATGTTTGTCGGCTACGTGAGTTTTGATCCCGCCGAGCGAAAACGATCGCACCACTCATTGTTCTTTCTCGTCCTGGCGACCGTGATGATGATCATGACGGCTCGTTGGCGACGCATCGCTGAGTATTGGCCGCCCTTTGCCGTGATGTTTGCCGCCTTCGCGCTACATCCGTGGCTGGAAGGAACGCGCTCTGCGCTGACGCGTTTGTCTCCGGACATGCTCGACGAGTTGGAGGGGTTTCTTGACCGGCCGCAATCCGGCGCCAGGTCTAAAGACACGGAACTGAAGGACCTCTTGCAAACAATTGGCGTAGCTTTTGCCGCCATCTTCATCGCCGTAGTCTTATTCTTCAATCTGCGCGCGATGAGCAAAGACATTGCCTCGAGCGCGCGGCATGAAACATACAAAGCGGGCGCTGAATGGATGCGGGCCAACGTGCCCGCCGGTGAGCGTGTGTTCAATACTGACTGGGACGATTTTCCGCGTCTGTTTTACTACGACCCGACGCACAACTATGTCTCCGGCCTCGACCCCACTTATCTCTACGACCGCGACCAGAAACTTTCAGAACTTTACGACAGCATCACTTTGGGTAAGGAAGAGGATCCCGGTCCGCTCATTCGCGATCGCTTCGGCGCGCGCTACGTCTTCTCCGACAATACTGACCACGACGACTTCTTTTTCAATGCGCGGGAGAGCGGCTGGTTTGAGATCGTTTACGAAGATCGCGATTGCACCATCTTCCATATTCGCGATCAAAAGCAGGAGCCTGAACCTGAAGAACCTTGATTCGATTCAAGTCCCTTTGGGTCTAACGGACAACTTCTTGCTGGGACCGCGGGCGTCCCGCCCGCAATGAGCGCGCAGCGCGAACAATCCCGTGAAGACAATCAAGTCTGGCAGACTCAACCAGGTTCCGTTGCCGCATTGCGGGCGGGACGCCCGCGCTCCCAGTGAAGAGCTTGAACGTCGCGGGCGAAGGAGCGACTCAGTCTGCACCATTCCTAGCTTTAGGAGTTTTGGATTAATATCAACGCTATGGCTACAAAAGTTTACTCTTTGACCTTCATTCTTTCAGCGATGCTCCTCGCCGGAGTTTCCCAAACATCTTGCGGCGGCAAGAGCTCAAACTCCTCGCCGGAAAATACCGCCACTCAGTCGTCGCCCGTTCCTCCCAAGGTTGGCTTCGAAGCGGACCTCGAATACGTTCGCAAAGGTCAGTACACCTACGTCTGGGTTTTTTCCCGAAAGGACGGCAAGCCGCTCGACAAGGACGACGGCGCTTTCCTCCGGGCCAACGCTCATCAAGTGGTTGATTGGGTTACGACGGAACAAGGCAAGAAAGTGATCGCGGGAACAAACTTCGATCTGGAACAAGGAAATCTTGGTCTACTCAGGAAACGATTCGTTGTGGAAGACTACACCGCGAAATGAGGTAAATAGTGAACGGTAAATGGTAAATAGACATCGGTGAGTGGTACCGCTGGTTCTTCCTATTTACTATTTACCATTCACTATTCACCGGTTCTCAGCACCAGCTTTCCAAACTGAGCTCGATCTTCCATCAATTCATGCGCGCGCCGAGCCTCGGCCAGCGGTAAGGTTTGATCCACCACCGCACGAATCTTTCCGCTCTCGACAAACTTCATCGCCTCCAGCAACTC
>JANMVC010000713.1:0-4573 GCA_031392315.1 Pyrinomonadaceae bacterium
TTTTCAGGATCGAGCAACTTGAAAATCTGCTGCTTGTAGGTTTCCGCGTTGGCGTTGATCTCTTCGCGCGTGAGTTGTGGACGCGTGGCCGAGTTGCCGGATGGATCGCCGATCAGGCCGGTGAAGTCTCCGATCAGAAAAATGACCGTGTGGCCCAGTTCCTGGAATGCACGCAGCTTGCGAATCACGACTGTGTGGCCGAGGTGAATATCAGGCGCCGTCGGGTCAACGCCAAGCTTGACGCGCAAAGGCTTGCCTGTCTTCGCCGAACGTTCCAGCTTCGCACGCAGCTCGCGCTCGGGGATGATGTCCGCGGTTCCCTTGCGCAGGTATTCGAGTTGTTCGTCAATCGTCATGTGTTCTGATTCTTGCGTAAAACGCGCTGACCGACAACCTCAATCTTCCCGGTCACAATCATTGCCACAGCCTCGGCATAAAGCTGGTGCTCCTGTTCCAGAATGCGTGCAGCCAACGACTCCTCCGTGTCCCCGGCAACTACCGGCACACTTCTCTGCGCGATGATTGGTCCACCATCGAGCGTTTCGTCCACAAAATGAACGGTGCAGCCGCTCGCCGTAACCACGGCTTCGAGCGCCTGCCGATGCGCGTCGAGTCCGGGGAACGCCGGCAGCAAACTAGGATGAATATTTAGGATCCGATTGCGATACGCTTCGATGAAATATCCTGACAGCAATCGCATGTATCCGGCGAGGCAAACCAACTCAACTCCCGCTGCGTTCAACGCCGCGACGGTCTCGCGATCGTGATCTTCGCGACTACGACCGCGGCGTTCGACGATGCGCGTCTTCAAGCCACGGGCAGTGGCATGTTCGATCCCGGCGGCCTGCGGCTTGTCGCTGACGACGAGCGCGATCTCCGCATTCGGAATGCGACCGTCGTCAACCGCGTCCGCCAGCGCCAGCATGTTTGAGCCGCGACCTGAGATCAGGATGCCAATCCTGGTAACAGTGTTTTTGGATGGAAAGACTTCGGCCTGCGGCATGGGGTCGCTCTCGGAGACTAACGATACACTTCACGCCGGTGACCGACTCGGTGAATTATTATTAGGTTGTCGCTCTTAACCGCCCGATAGATTACGCGATAATCGCCAATGCGCAGTTTGAAGAAACCGGATAATTCTCCGGAGAGCAGCTGCGGCGTGATCTCGTCAAAGTGCTCTGCGAGCCACTCAACGCGCCGTACGATGCGCCGCGCAACCAATCTATCGAGACCCGCCAGATCCTCTTCTGCAGCGTCCAGGACCAAAACGTCATACATGGTCCTGATCCAACTCAAGCCGATTGATCACATCTGCCAGAGGTTTGCCTTTTTTCCCAAGCTGAAAATCTTTTGCCTGCCGCACAAGATGCTCGCGCAGGGCGTCTGTGACATCAAGGCCAGCATCCGGATCCCCAAACATTTCGGTAAATTTTCGCTCAATCGAACTTTCGATTAGCTCCTTCAGTTCATCGGTGGTCAACTCAGCGACTTTTGAAGACATAATCTCCTCCACGAAACCTGGCCTTATTGTCCCCCGATTCTAACATCTCCGCTCCCCTCACTCACCCTTCCGATTTCGTAAGACATCATTCCCACGCCAGCGAGGAGATCGCTAATAATCACGGCCTGGTCCGCTGCACAAACAACCACCATCCCCACGCCCATATTGAACGTGCGATACATCTCCGCCTCCGCAACGTTTCCGATCTGCTGCATCAGTTTGTAGATCGGCAGCACCGGCCAACTGTCCTTGTCGATTTCAACCGCAGCACCCGGCGGGAGAATTCGTGGGATGTTATCTGTGAGCCCACCGCCGGTGATGTGCACCAGCCCTTTAATCATTCCTGAATCAAGCAGTCCGTCCAGCGGTTTCAGATAACTGACGTGTTCCTGCAACAACGCTTCGCCGACAGTTGTTCCCAGCTCATCGAGACAGGTGTTTGCGTCGTAACCCGCAACTTCGAAGAACAACTTGCGCGCCAGCGAATAGCCGTTGGTATGCAAACCCACTGAAGGCAGCGCCAGGAGGGCGTCGCCCGGCGTGATGCGTTTGCCGTCAATTATTTTTTCGCGGTCAGCTACGCCAACGATAAATCCGGCGACGTCGTATTCGCCTTCCGAATAGAAATCCGGCATCTCAGCCGTCTCGCCCCCAAGGAGCACGCAGCCATTCTCCTGGCAGCCGTTGGCCACGCCTTCGACGATGCTCGCCACCACATCAGGCAGCAGCTTTCCGGTCGCGATGTAATCCAAAAAGAAGAGCGGTCGCGCTCCCTGCACCAGGATGTCGTTGACGCAATGATTCACGAGATCGCGGCCGACGGTATTGTGAACGCCGGCGAGGAAAGCAATCTTGAGCTTCGTACCAACGCCGTCTGCCGAAGCAACCAGCACCGGTTGCTTCAACTGCGGGAACGCGCCATCAAACATTCCGCCAAAGCTTCCAATCTCTGACAGCGTTCGTTGGTTAAACGTCCGCTTCGCTAACTCTTTGATCTTGTCGGTAGCACGCGTCGCTGCATCGATATCAACTCCGGCATCGCTGTAGGTAATTGGTTTCATAAAGATGTGAATGGTAAATGGTCAATAGTAAATGGTGTAACGCAGCGACTCCTTTTCACCATTTACTATTCACCATTTACTATTTACCTGTCTTGGTTTTTGGCGGCGGACCAAAGTCGCCGTAGGCAATAAAGCCGGAACGGGTTGCGTCGTCCTTTTGGGCCGTGCGTCCAACCCACACATCCGTCTTCGCTTCCTTCGCAGTCTTGACGACCACGTCGTTGTCTTTGCCGCGCGTCGTAATCGTGATCTCGCCCTGCAAATCGGTGCGGAAGAGTTTTGCGTTGACGCTCTTCAGTCGATCCAGAACGGCCTGCGACGGGTGGCCATAACGGTTCCATTCGCCACTCGAAATGATCGCCACCTCGGGCTTAACGCGTTCAAGGAAGTCCTGCGCGGTTGCATACTTCGAGCCGTGGTGCGCCACCTTCAAAATCTTCGCCTTCAGATTTAGATCCTTAGTCAGCAATTGATGCTCTGTCTGTTCTTCGGCATCGCCGGGCAAGAGCATGGAGAAGTCGCCATAGTCGAGGCGCGCGACAACGGAGTTTGCATTCGGCAGGTTGCCGCCGGTGCTCATCTTGTCTCGCGTGAAGAGCGGTTCATTCGGGCCCAGAATAGTCAGTCGTGCGCCGCCGCCCAGATCAAACTTCGCGCCAGGTTGAGCTTTCGCGTATTGCGCGCCAGACTGCGTAATCGCCTCTTTGTACTCGTCGTAAAACTTCCTGATGACCCCGGCCTGGTCGAGCTTCTTACTCGCCGGCGGTTTGTTGACGGGCTTCTTGCCGGGAGGTTCGACGGGTTTCTTGGGCGCAAGGGATTCAGGAATATCAGGTTCCTGGCCATTATCAATTACGTTCAGGACCTTGATTGACTTAAGCACTTCGTCGGCGCCACCAAGATGATCCGGGTGCGGATGCGTCGCGATGAAGTAATCGAGCTGCTGAATGTTGTTGCGCTTCAATGCTTCGAGGATGGCCTTGCCCTTGCCAGTGTCCCCTGCATCAATCAGGACGGTCTTGCCGGCGGGAGAAACAATCAGAATCGAATCACCATTCGCTGGGCCAACATCCAGCACGTGTACCCGCAACTCGCCGCCCGATGCCGCCGGTGGTTTTGTTTTCCACCACGGCAAAGCATATTTCCAGCCGACATATCCGGCGGCGCCTAGCACTACCACCAGGACAGCAATCGCGCACCCGCACCCTTTAAAAGATCGCCCCGCCAAAAAATTTATCCTCGTAGTAAACCTGGCAATTCGACCGTCATTCGCGAGCTAACCTTCCGCTGCCACAGCTTCGTGGTCACGCTCCCACATCGTTTCCGCGTCACGCGTAATTCGTGTGGGATATTTGTCCGTCCAACAAGCGACGCAGGAAGCATCGGGTCGCACGCCAATCGCCTGAACCATCCCTTCAAGCGAGAGATAGCCCAGCGAATCGGCTTCAATGAACTTGCAAATCTCATCCACCGACATCTGGGCGGCAATCAGGTCGGCTTTGTTGGGCGTGTCGATGCCGTAATAGCAGGGACTGATCGTCGGCGGACAACTAATCCGCAAGTGAATCTCTTTAGCGCCGGCCTCGCGCACCATGCGCACGATCTTTTTTGAAGTTGTCCCACGCACAATAGAATCGTCGATCAGCACTACTCGCTTGCCTTCGATAAGGTGGCGCACCGGATTTAGCTTGATGCGCACGCCGAATGAGCGAATAGACTGTCGCGGCTCGATAAACGTGCGGCCCACGTAATGATTCCTCACCAGCCCAAAACGAAAACTAATCCCGCTTTGCGCCGAATATCCGATGGCCGCGACAGTGCCAGAGTCAGGCACAGGCACAACCAGATCAGCATCGGCAGGTTGTTCCAGCGCCAGTCGCTTGCCCATCTTGTGCCGCGATTCGTTTACCGAATGGCCGTAGATCAGCGAATCCGGACGGGCAAAGTAGACGTGCTCGAATAGGCACATCGAAGGCTGCTGCTTTTCCAGCGGATGCGATGAACGCAAACC
>JANMVC010000721.1:0-4891 GCA_031392315.1 Pyrinomonadaceae bacterium
CCTCGCCATGTCCGGCGGCGGAAAGTCCAAAGCGATAGAGCCCGCGCCTGAGGTCGCCGCCGATGAATAAGGAGCCGACCTACCTGGGCAGCGTCAGCGCCGTGGCGGGCTCGTCCTTGACAGTTGAGCTGGCGCCTCAGGTAAGCTCCGGCTTGCTGATCATCGGCGGGAAGACCCATCGCGTGGGTCAAGTGGGAAGTTTCGTCAGAATTCCCCAAGGGTATAACAACCTGTATGGCCTGATCGCAGAGACAAGCGAATCCTCTAGCGTTGACGAGATTGGCGACACGCATGAGACGGATAGGCGCTGGATCAAGATCGAGTTGGTGGGCGAAACGATTGGCGACGAGTTCGAGCGGGGCATCAGCCAATACCCCAGCATCAACGACGAGGCTCACTTGGTCGTGGAGAGCGACCTCAGAAAGATCTATGGCGGCGCGGACTCTGGCCAAATCGTCGTGGGCACGCTTTCGAGCTCGGACAGCATCAAGGTCAGCATCGACTTAGACAAGCTCGTGACCCGGCACTCCGCAGTGCTGGGCTCGACGGGCTCCGGCAAGTCCACCAGCGTGTCCAGCCTGCTCAGGTCCATCGTGACGGACGAGCATGGGGCGACCAGCTACCCCGCCGCGCGGATCGTGCTGATAGACATCCATGGGGAGTATTCGGCGGCGCTGGGCGATATCGCCTCCGTTTTTTCGGTCATCCCCAAGAACGGGGAGACCAAGCTTCATATTCCCTATTGGTGCGTTTCATCTGAAAACTTGATCGATTTTCTTTGCGGCCCGATTTCGGAGGGCAATAAGAGTTTGATTTTTGATCGCATTGTGGAGCAGAAGCTAGCGTTCATCAAAAATAATGCCGTTGCCGGAATTGATTTGGGACGGGTTACGGCGGATACGCCGATTCCGTTTAATCTAAAACAGATTTGGCATGACATGATGGTGTATGACAACGCCAACTGGGACGACGAGGAAAAAACGGTTGCTTCCTTCGCCGACAAAGGGGATGCGGAGACCTTAAGCCCGCCTAAATTCAAGCCGCCTAGCGCTGGGAAGGCTGCGCCACATAAAGGCAATGGTGGCGTGATGAAAAAGCAGCTCGATTTGATGCGGTCCCGCCTGTTGGACAATCAATTTTCCTTTTTCATGAGCCCAGGCGATTGGCAGCCCGACGCCGACTTGAAGGTGAAAAAGGATCTGGCAGAGCTCATTAAGAACTGGCTGGGTCACGACAAACCTATCACCATTCTCGACCTCTCAGGCATGCCTTCAACGCGCTTGGATTTGCTGCTGGGATCCGTGCTAGACATTATTTTCGAGTCGGCTTTATGGGGACGCAACTACAAAGAGGGCATGAAAAATAGGCCGGTTCTGCTGGTGCTAGAAGAGGCTCACCGCTACTTATCCGCTGGCGCGACCGGCTTGGCCAAGGGCATGGTGCAGAAGATCGCGAAGGAGGGGCGCAAGTTTGGCGTCGGCGCGATGCTGGTAAGCCAAAGACCTTCCGAAATCGATGAAACAATCTTGTCTCAATGCGGAACGCTGTTCGCTCTAAGGATCAATAACGCCACAGATCGCAGTCGCGTGAAGTCGGCCATGTCGGAGGGGATATCCGGGATCGTAGACAGCTTGCCAGTGCTTCGGACCGGGGAGGCCGTAATCGCTGGCGAGGCCGCCCGGTTGCCGATGCGTTGCCGGTTCAAGCTGCCGCGAGAAGGGCATTTCCCGGATAGTAAAGACCCAGTGGTCGCCGCAAGCTGGTCGAAGGCGGTTGGCGAGGAGGATTACTCGGCACTAGTTTCTGCGTGGCGCAATCAAGACCCAAGCGCCGCGCCAAAGTAGGACTAACCAAACAGGAGGCGCTATGGAAATGCAATTTGTTGACTCATCGAACATCGAGCGTATCGGCTATGACTCAAATTCGAGCACTTTGCGCATCGAGTTCAAGTCGAACAGGACATACGACTACTCCAATGTCCCTGAAAACGTTTTTAATGAACTCAGGAGCGCGTCGTCGATTGGTAGCTATCACGCGAGGAATATCAAGAATTCTTATTCTTACACCGAGATCTGAAGGCTCCTTGACAGGTAATCTCGCAGCCTGACGTTGGCAGTGTCAGTTGCCGACGCCAGCTTTATCGTGTCGAACCCATAGGGCCGCTTCTGGCCCACAGCAGCCGTAGCTATGCGGCTGACTATCGACAATATTGCATTATTGATAGTCAGCCGCTACAACTGCTTTCGGCTGCGGATTCAACCGATCTGTCGAGGCTCTCATGCGAACGGCCTAAACGCAGCGCTTGCCGCCGATCGTCACTGTCGGCTTAGCTCCTGTTTTGCCACAGCTCATAGGCATATCCGGAAAGCGTGAAATAGGACGCTCCGGCAGAAAATACCAGAAGAACGACCCCCCCTGTGCGCGCCGAAAAGAGCGTGGTGCGTGCAAGAAAATGCCAGAGAGAAGATAAGCCACCATTCGTGCGTTGATTCATAAGGGCGAGATAGTGAACCGAGCGCAATGTTGCCGCCAACGCTGCGATAACCCCCAATAAGACACCGACGATTTGAAGAAGCAACCACATACGGTGCTCGTCTTTGAGTACTTTGAAGTAGAAGTCAATAAATCCGTGGCGCTGAGCAGCCTCGCGTGCTCCCGCGACAATTCCAGATTGGGCAAGATGCACCAAGTAAAACGAAATACCTACTGCGATCAACGGGGTAAAAATGTACAGCCCCCATTCAGCATTGCTGTATTGCTCTCGCACGGCTGAGGCGATTCCTGCGGACAGGATGAAGGCTGTACAAAAAAACAAACCACTTAACCAATAGCTAAGTATTTCGTGCGTGTATCTGCTATAGCCCCACGTAACACCGGCAGCAACCTCAATTGCCGCAACCAAATACCCCCATACATCGTCTTGTGATGAACTTCTTACTCCACCTTGCTTTACCACAATGGTCTGTTTGAAGATGACGACTGTTTGTTGCACCGTTGTCGGTGCTGTAGAAGATGGAGGGGTATTGAGTCCAGCAAATAGAACGCCAAGAATTGCGCCAACAAGCGGCGAAATAATAATGCTTTGAACAAGAGGGTCGTTAAACCACGCGACAAATGCTTCCAAGGCAAGGGCTCCTTATAGGACTGACTAGATTTAGGTGACAACCACAGTGACGTTGTACGTTGGATTAATGCGATCCAGCTTGTAACAGCTATAGGACGCGACCAGGGCATAGCCGTTTATGCAAACCCAAAAATTTCCGGATTAGAGGTCGGCTACGGATGTCTGCATCTGATCTGAAACGGTTGCACAACGGCATTGGGCGAGAGACCGCTTCTGGGAAAATGCAGTCATCGCTTACCAGTATTAACGGCAGACCGTCAGAATTGTTAAGTGCACTTTCATGGTTTTTTCGTGGGAAGCGCTGAGGTATTTCGATAGTGACGAAAGAAGTTGCTCATCAAGCTCTGGGACTACGCGCTATTTCGCTGAAGTGATAGATGTCGTATCCTTGTCCAGGAATTGCAAGAAAAATGGAAAAGTACATCGGCCCGAACAGGAAGTCTTGGGGCCGGGCGATAGTCGAGCAAGAGCTGCATCTCACGGGGAAAGGATCCTCACTTGACTCAAATCTTTTCAATCAACCATGATGTCCGCTTTGGGCACGAGGCCGAAGTCCACAAACGTCGCCTGCCAAAATGCGAATTGAGGGGCCTCGCCCGACTGCTGTTCGCCCGTTACTTTCAACGTTAAGCCTCAACACACCGCCCCAATGCCGCACACACAGTTCCCAACGCTCTCACACTGCGCACTGTGTGGTATTGATGCTCTGCTGCAGAGGAGCCATCTGCTCCCAAACTTCCTATTCAAGCGACTTCGAGGTGAGTCGGGTCAATTCCTCGCGGCGAGCCGGCCTCGGAAGCCATTACAGGCGGGGCCTGTCGCACAGTTGCTTTGCTACGACTGCGAACAACGCTTCTCTAAATGCGAAGACCAGGCAAAGCGCATCTTCTATCCCGAAGAGAAGCAACCGGGGCTGCCCATCAAATACGGAACCTGGCTTCAGAGTTTCGCCATTTCGATCTCGTGGCGGGCTCTGACCTTTTTAAAGTACTCGACCCGAAATCCGTATGCCACGCTCTCTGCGGCCGCAGAGCGGCTACTTCCTCACTTACCCAGTGAAGTGCACGAGCGCGCGGAAGCGAGCAGGCTTCAATGGGGAAACGCCTTGTGCGCTGAGCGGGCGCCGTCAGCCCAAAACGATCAGCACATACTGTTCCTCAATGGAAAAAACTACCCGAACGAGCACTCGGCTATCGTTGGGTTTACCGTCTGCCATACCGATTCATTCACCGCCGTCTTTTCGCAATTGGGCCCCATCTGCGTACTAGGCGTGCTCCATGACGCCCGTCCGCTAGCCTGGAAGAACACAAGAGTTCAGTCTCTGGGAGGCAAGTTTCATGCTGCGACACAGAGGGTCCCTGAGTCCTTCTCCACGTGGCTCAAGTCCTATTTCGATAACATCGCTGAGATTAAGCCTCAACCTTCGTTCGGTGAAGTCCCTCTCAGCTCAAAAATCACTCCAGCTGGCGGTGATGGGTCTGCGATATTGGAGCCCAGCGTTGGGTCGAAAACGCCCATGGGCTGACTAACGACAATATGTAGTTATTGATAGTTAGTGCCTTTCAGCGCTTGGTGTCTGCTATCCGCTATCCGCCATAACGGGCATTAGCCAAAAGCAGTGCAATCCCGCGGAGGTCCTTCGTACCCACAGCACGGTAGTCACGAATCATGTCGGGCGGTGATAGGCGCATGCTCCGCCATCAACCCAGCGACCCACTCAATAAACACCCGCAGCTTCGCACTCACATGCCGGTTCGGCGGAAACGC
>JANMVC010000033.1:0-6340 GCA_031392315.1 Pyrinomonadaceae bacterium
GGCTGCTTCCAGGCCTTTGTAGACTTTCAGGTCGATTTTGGGCAGCACCTCTACACCGACCTTGATGGAAATTGGCTGCTCGCCAAACTTCTCCAACGCTTCCGCATTTTCAAGTTGCACATCGGGTTCGCCAATAGCCATTAGTTCATGCCTCACGATTGCCTGGTTAACCGATTCAGGCACGAGCTCCTGCAGCACCTCGCCGCGGATCTCGCTCTTGAAACGCGTGCGCACCACCGAACGCGGCGCATGGCCCGGACGAAAGCCCGGGACCTTTGCCTGCTTCGCATAACGGTCGCTAACGCGATCGTAACTCTCTCGCACGACCGAAGTTTCGATCTCGATTTTGATTTCTTTTTGAGTCTGGGAGACGTCGATTAATTCTGTCTTCATTAAACTACTGCGCCCGTTGCAATGCCGCTGCATCCAACGGGCGACTTCCTTCTATAGAGATGATTTCTGCCTACTGCTCCTGCCGCCTGCCTACTGATTCGTGGTGCGAAAGGGGGGACTCGAACCCCCACACCTCTCGGTACCAGATCCTAAGTCTGGCGCGTCTGCCAATTCCGCCACTTTCGCGCTGGCGCGTTCGCATCCATCTTCAAAGCGCAAAAAAGAATATCACGCGAGAAAGCTTTAGTCACAAGAGCGGTAAGTCCGGCTCGGATCCCAGAACGCTTCGAAATGAAACTGCTGGTTAGGCAACGCGGTAAGTTGTTTTCGAGTGGCCGAGGAAGTCTTTGCCGGTTTCTCTTCTGATCAGGCCGGATTGTTCCAGTTCAAAGTAGGCGCGCTGAATCTCGCCTTTATCGACAGTGAGTTTATGCGCGAGGGCGGCGGGTGAGGGAAGGGCTTCACCCGAAGTAATCGTCTTCGTGCTTATCTGGTTCTGGATCTGTTCGCGCACCTGCAAGTAAACAGGTCCGGCTGATAATTCCCTAAGCTCGATATTCATAATCGGGTCCCAAACGTACGCAAACTGTTAGTTTGCGTACGCTCATGACTGTAATCACCATCGCAAACTAACAGGCGCGCGTTACAGCGTCCTCGTTACCTTCGATAAAGATCGTGGCTGATCCGGATCGAGTCCTTTCGCTTCGGCCAACAGTGCAGCAAACAATTGTCCCGGAATTATGTAGGGAATCGGCGCGCAGAATTCGTCAATCTCCTTCGGCATCACGATCGCGCGCGAACAATTCCGCGCCGCTTCCAAATCGCTGGTGATCACCAGCGTGTCGGCTCGCAACTCACGCAGGCGACTGATGAGACCCTTGACTCCCAGAAACATCACGCCCGGCGGCCCAAAAAGAATTACGGGGAAATGGCGCTCCACCATCGCTACTGGCCCATGCAGAAAATCTGCCGACGAAAAACGCTCGGCCACCACGTAACACGTTTCCATTAACTTCAGCGCCAGCTCGTATGCGTTTGCGTAAGCAAGTCCACGCCCCACGACCACGCAGTTTTCCATGAACACATAACGCTGTACGAGTTCAAGAATGGCCGGCTGCTGTTCGAGCGCGCGCGAAGCAAACTCCGGAATCGCTTCGTAGGACCAGGCGGGGGCCGACTGCGCGAGCTCCGTCGCCAGCATATAGAACAGCATCATCTGGCCGGTGAATGTTTTCGTGGCGGCGACCGAGTGCTCGCGGCCGCCATGCATCAGCAGCGTTTCATCCACCCGCCCCACCATCGACGACGATGCTTCATTCGTGATGCCCACGGTATAGGCGCCGCCCGCGCGCGCGTTTTCGAGCACCTGGTTGATGTCTTCGCCTTCGCCCGATTGAGACACGCCAATCACCAACGCGTGTTTCAGGTTTAGCTTCGCGCCGTAGAGGGTGTGGACCGAAGGCGCGGAAAGTGAGACTGGAATGCCGGTGGTGATTTCGAGCAAGTAGCGACCGAAGAGTGCGGCGTTGTCAGAACTGCCTCGCGCGACGAGTACGATCAGATCGATATCACGCGACCGCAGAAAACTTCCCAGGCGCGCAATCTTTTGCCGTTCAGCCTCGATAGTGCGAGCGAGCGCCGCGGGTTGTTCAGCGATCTCTTGTAGCATTAACGACAAGTCTTATATCCCTCCGCCGCACTATGACAGACATTCCTGTCTGTCCACTTCTGAATAATCCCGGCAGGACAGGCAGGAATGGCTGTCCTACTTAATAACGCATTGTATTTAGCGTCGAATTCGGTTAAATACTCCTCCGTCAGTCCGAGCTTGCGACTCGTTCATTTCCTAAAAATGCAAACCACTTTAACACGAAGCGTAATCCTGCCCAGCCTGCTCCTTTTCATTTTGTCACTGATGGTTGTCGTTTTCGCCAACCGCGTAACGCTGGCCCAGGTGCCGCCTGCGTCTGCTCCATTTCAGGTAATTCCCAAACCAAGAGAGCTAACGCCGACCGGCGATAGATTTAATTTCACCAGGGACGCGCGCATCGTGCTGGCCGATCCACGCTCGACCGATGACCGTTTTGCCGCAGAGGATTTCATTGCCGACGTGCGCGATACAGCCAAGATCGATCTGCGTATCGCCAGCGGCGGCAGCCGGAGAACGATTCTGATCGGCAAGATCAGTTTGCCGAAAATTTCCGCGGCACTGAAAAACGCCGGCGTCACCCTACCCGCGAAGCTTGACGATGAAGGTTATCTGCTGTCCGTCAACGCGAATCAAATCATCGTCGCTGGGCAAACTGAAGCGGGCACGTTTTATGGTTTGCAAACGTTGAAGCAACTGGTGCGCGGTGAAGGCACAGAGGCCTTTGTTCCCGGCGTCCAAATAAAAGACTGGCCGGCGATGCGCTGGCGCGCCGTATCAGACGATATCAGTCGCGGCCCCGTCCCGACCGTCGATTACATAAAACGCCAGTTGCGCACTTTCGCTGCTTTCAAGCTCAACATGCACTCCTTTTATATGGAGCACACGTTCAGGAGCGACGCGCATCCCTTGATTGGGCCAACGGGCGGTTCGTTGACGCCGGCGGAAATCCGCGAGCTGGTCACCTATGCGAAGCGCTATCACATCGAACTAGTGCCGGAGCAACAAACCTTCGGGCATCTTCACAAAGCGCTGAAACTGGAAAAGTATAACGAGTTGGCCGAAGTGCCTTACGGCGATGTCATCTCGCCGCAGCAGGAGGGCTCATACAAGCTCGTGGCCGATTGGTATCGCGAACTCGACCAACTCTTTCCCGGCAAGTTTTTTCATATCGGCGCCGACGAGACGTTTGAGTTGGGCGAGGGGCAAAGCCGCGAGGTGGCGAAAACGCGCGGTGTCGGAGCCATCTATTTTGCACACCTCGATCGCGTGCGCGATGTGCTGAAACCATATAACCGGCGCTTGATGTTCTGGGGCGACATCGCGCTCAGTCATCCCGAGCTGATTGGCCAGGTGCCCAAAGACATGATTGTGATGAACTGGGCCTACGGGCCGCGCGAGAATTTCGAATCGCGGATCAAGCCGTTCAAGGATGCCGGCCTCGATCAGTTCGTCTGTCCTGGCGCGGGCAATTGGAACCAGATTTATCCCAACGTGGAATCGGCGTCAAAAAATATCGTGAACTTCGTGCGCGACGGGCAAGCCGCCAACGCGCTCGGAATGATGAACACGACGTGGGACGACGATGGCGAGTCGCTCTTCGAAATGACCTGGCACGGCATCGTGCTCGGCGCCGCCGCGTCCTGGCAGAATGGAACGACGGACATCGCGGAGTTTGACCGCAACTTCGATTGGGCCTTCTTTCGCAACGACGGTCGTCAGTTTGTCGAAGCCATCCGCGCGCTGGGAAGTGTTAACGCACAGTTGGGAATTGGCCAGACCGACGAACACTTTTGGCGCGATCCATTCACCGACAGTTTTCAGTTGCAAGCGCGCGAGCTACGCGAGAAGTTAAAGCAGATGCGGCTGGCGGTGGAGAACGCTGATGAGTCGTTGCTGCGGCACGAACCGCGCGCGCGCCGGAATCGTTCGATGGTTTCATCGATGCGTTTTGCCGCGCAACGCCTCGACCATCTCGGCCGGCGCCTGCAGGTGGTCGACAAGATGAGCCAGGAATATTGGGAGGCCTACCTGAATCTGGGTGACCGCCGCAAGGTGGCGCGACTGCGAAACTACTGGGGCAACATTTACAACTGGCTGCGCGAGATGGCTGAAGAGCTGGCGATTCTCAAAGAAGACTATCGCAGTCAATGGCTGGCGGAGAACCGGCCGTATTGGTTAGACAGCGTCACGGCGCGTTACGATCGCGCGATCATAATGTGGCTTAACAAGAGCAAGGCGCTGGAAGAAGCGGTGCGAGTTTACAACTCCAGTTCGGTATTGCCCGATCCGGAAGAGTTTGGACTCGGGCCACGCCCAACGCCGGCAAGATAAAGGTCCAAGGTCAAGTGTCCAAAGTCCAAAGTTTTTTCGGTCTGCGTAATCGGCGTAATCTGTGGATGCTTGCTTCCTGTGTTTTCCGGCGGGATTATCCGGAGATTACACAGATTACGCAGACGGGTTAGGGACCTAGGCATTCAACGCGGCGTACGCATGGCAAGTTCCCCCAACAACATTGTGACTAGTGAGCGTTTGGTGTCGTTAGACGTCTTCCGCGGCATCACCATCGCCGGCATGGTGCTCGTAAACAATCCCGGCACCTGGGGCCACATCTATTGGCCGCTGGCCCACGCTACCTGGCACGGCTGGACACCAACCGATCTTGTTTTCCCTTTCTTCCTGTTCATCGTCGGCGTGGCAATTCCGCTCGCGTTTGGCAAGCGGATGGAGCAGGGCGGCAGCAAGCGCGACCTCTATTTGAAGATCGCGCGGCGCACGGTGATCATCTTCGCGTTGGGGATCTTTCTCGCCGGCTTTCCATATTTCCAGTTCTCGACGATTCGCATTCCCGGCGTCTTGCAGCGCATTGCTGTTTGCTATCTCTTCGCGTCAGTTATTTTTCTCAACTCCAAAGTCAGAACCCAGATCGCCATTACCATCGCGCTGTGTTTGATCTACTGGGCCTTGATGACGCTCCTGCACGCGCCAGGTTTCAGCGCTGGCGATTTGAGCAAGGAGGGAAGCATCGCCTCCTTTATAGATCGCAAAGTGCTAGGCCCGCACATTTGGAAGGCTGGAAAGGTTTTCGATCCGGAAGGAATACTCAGCACCATCCCCGCGATTGCCACAACGTTATTCGGCGTTCTAACCGGACAGTGGCTGCGCACCGACAAGTCTCAGTTTGAAAAGGTTGCCGGAATGTTTGCCGCCGGCGTCGTATGCGTGGTGATTGGCTGGTGCTGGAATCCGTTTTTCCCGATCAACAAGTCGCTCTGGACCAGTTCCTATGTATTCTTCACCGGCGGCCTGGCGCTCGCGTTTCTGGGTTTCTGTTATTGGCTGATCGACATCAAGAAGTATCAACGCGGGACCAAACCCTTCGTCGTGTTCGGCGTAAACGCGATCGTGCTATTTGTCGGGACCGGACTGATGGCGAAAGCGATGGGACTGATCAAACTGCCCTGGGGCGCCGGACAGATATCTTCGCAGGGCTGGATTTTCCAGAAACTGTTTCTGCCCTGGGCCTCGCCAGTAAACGCGTCGCTCGCCTACGCGTTGGTCTTCATTCTGCTGTGGCTCGGGCTGATGTGGATTCTTTATTCGCGAAAGATCTTTATTAAGATCTAGCTAACCTATCCGCAGATTACACCGATTACGCCGATTGTTTTGAAGTGGAGCGGTCGGCCGAGGTCAAGGCTTTGACGATCCACGAATGAACACTAAATCACACGAACGGGGAAGTCGGTTGGTCCCAAGTCGTGTGTTTCGTCGATTCATTTCCAATCTTTAGTCTCCGCAATCGGCGTAATCTGCGGATAGCTCAAACTTGAAAGGAGTATTTCAAATGCCAACTTACATAACGCTGCTTCGCTACACCCAACAGGGCGCCGCCAAAGTGAAAGACAGCCCCAAGCGACTTGACGCGGGACGCAAAGCTTTTAAAAAGCTCGGCGTGGAAATCAAAGAAACTTATCTATTGATGGGCCGCTACGATCTGCTCTGCGTGATTGAAGGCCCGGATGAAGAGACCGTGGCGAAGTGTCTCCTGACGCTCGGCAGTCAGGGCAATGTCCAAACTGAGACGATGCGGGCCTGGAATGAAGACGAGTTTCGCAAGATAGTGAAGTCGATCTAAGAAGAGTCAAATGTCCAAAGTCTAAGGTTCAACGCGGAGCTCGTTCAGGTAATTCAGTCAATCTATAGAGCCTCTTGCAAAACTCGCCGAGCCAGAGACTAGAAAAACAAATAGCTAGAAAAACAATAGCGAGAATCATGGAATGTTTGGAATTACGCTGAAAG
>JANMVC010000059.1:0-5851 GCA_031392315.1 Pyrinomonadaceae bacterium
TGCTGCACGTTCAAATTCCAGTGCTGCATGTAGGCGGTTCTTAAATCACGCTGAATCGCGAGCGCCGAATCGGGAAGCGGAAAGGGGAAGAACGACGGAAACGGATTGCTTAACGTCAGCGGCAAACCCGGCAGCGAGAAATAAATGTTGTTGTCGAAATAAGGCGAATTGAAGTAGAGCGCCTCGCCCGGCGCCAGCGCCGACTGGTCGTAGTAAATTCCGTAGCCGGCGCGCAACACCGTCGCTTGATCGTCACCCAACGTCCAGGCGAAACCCACGCGCGGCGCGAAGTTGTTCTTGTCCGGCTGAAACCCGCCGCGGGGGACACCGCCAGTGCCCACCTGCACCAGCGTGCCGGTGTTCACGTCGTAAACATTTGCGCGATCGTCAGTGTCAACCGGCGGCGTGTTGTATTCGTAGCGCAACCCGGCCGTCAGCGTCAGCCGCGGACTGACGCGGAAGCTGTCGTTAACAAAAAAATTGTAGCTCTGTGTGCGCAAGCGCTGCGGGTTATCAACCCGCGCGACCGTAGTCAGCAAAGGGAATCCGAGCAGCATATCCGCCAGCGCATTACCCGAAATCTGCGCGAAGGGTGAAAAGGTAATGCGCCCGCGTGATTCCACGTCGCGGAAGGCGTTCTGTTGCGCGAAGCGGAAGTCGAGGCCAAACTTAATCAAGTGACTACCGCGCGCATAGCTCGCCGTATCCAGAATCTGGTAGACGTTGGTGACGCTGTTCTGCGGGTTGTTGCCCTCATCGCCGAGCGGAGAAAACCCGGTCACGGTAATGAAACTTAAGCCCACATCGCGCGGGTTTGGCGAAACCACCGGCAGCCCAAGTTCTTGATTGCGGCGGCTCGCTTCCTGCGTCACCGAGGCCGCCACGCGGCTCAAAGCCACCCGCGTTTCGTTGACGAAGTTTGGCGTCAGGACCATGTTCAGCGCGCCCATGACATTCTGGCTGCGCCGCTTGACCGTGTCGCCGAAGCCGGGCACGAGCGCCAGCGTTGGCCCAGTAAAAGGCTCAAACAAATTTCTGTCGCCAAAGCTGTACCGGAAGGTCAACTGCGTTCGGTCGTTGACATACTGATCCAGGCGCGCGTCGAAGCTGTTGTTATCGTCAATCTGGACTGGCGACGAAACGAAATTTTGAAACGGCACGTTGCGGTTCGGCGCCGGGTAGAGGGCGGCCAGCGCCCGGCCAATCGGATGTTGAAACGCGAGCGGGACGCGGTTGCCGGGGAAGCAGCCAGTTTGATTCGACGCATTGCACGGCGGCAACGCGAAGGTGACCGGGTCTCTCGGAAGATAAGGATTACTCACGAAGACGGGGTTGCCAAAGATGTCTCGCGACTGCGAGAAATCGCCGGCGCGTTCCAGCAGCGTCGGCACATTCGTGACGCGCGTAATGCCCTCGCGCGAACGTGTGCCTTCGTAGTCGCCAAAGAAAAATGTTCGATCGCGCTTGATGGGGCCACCGATGGAGCCGCCAAACTGGTTGCGGATGTACTTGGGTTTTGACTCGCCGGCGGGAGCAAAAAAGTTTCGCGCATCGAGCGCCGCGTTGCGATGAAACTCGAAGAGCGAACCGTGAACATCGTTGGCGCCTGACTTCAGCACGACGTTGACTTGCGCGCCGGGGTTGCGACCAAAAGCAGCGTCGTAGCTGCTGGTGAGCATTTCAAATTCGCGGATGGCGTCAACCGGCGGACGCACGCCGAAGGTGTTCAGTTTCGGATCTACGTTGTAGACGCCGTCGAGGAGAAAGTTGTTGCCGTCTTCGCGCGCGCCGTTGACGTTGAAAGCAAAGTCACCGCGCACCGAGCCGGCTGAGCCGGGCGCAGCAGGGGCGGCGCCGGGGACGAGCAGGGCTAGTTCGTAAAAGTTGCGGCCATCGAGCGGCAGGCTTTCGATTTGCCGGTTCTCAATTACTGTTCCGAGCGAGGCCGAGTCTTGTTTCAGAAAAGGTTCTGGCGCGTAAAGGTCGCCCGGAGAATCGTTGATAGGTCCGACCGCCAATTGACTGTCCAACCGAAGCTCCTGATTCACTTGGAGGATCACCTGCGTGAAAACATGTCGAGCGAACCCCGGCGCCTCAATTTCCACCCGATACGTGCCCGGGGCCACCGAGGAGATCGCATACGACCCATCTTCGCTGCTCACCGTGCCGCGGCTTTCGTTAGTATCCGCGTTGACCGCCTTCACGCTGGCACCCGGAATGACCGCGCCATTAGGATCGGTGATCGTGCCGCGCAACGTCCCGCGATGCGTTTGTGCGCCGGCAATTGATGACAAGGAGAGCAGCAAAGCGAGCAGGAGAGTTTTTGCAAACAATGACATTTGAAGTGGTCCTTATACGAAAATTCGGAACTGTTCGCGAAGAATCGTCGGTAGAAAATTAACGCTGATTCATTATTACCAGAAATGTGCCGGTGATGTAAAAAGTCTGCGCTGATATTTGCGATAATCGAAGAAAGCCGGCAAACGAGTCGTCTCAGAGATGCGTCTTACTCGGCAATGTGTGAAACTGATTCCTGCAGCACGCCGTATTGAGACGTGAATTGACCCGCATTAATAAGCTCGGAGCAAAATCTATGATGGATGTTTCGCGACTTTCGTTTCCACGCCGCGCGCGGCGATTTTCGTGGAGCGTTTCTTTAATTTTCGTTTTCGCGATTAGCGCCGCCTCGCAAACCAGCAGCGCGATCACCGGCGACCTCAAAGACACCAACGGCGCCGCTCTGGCCGGCGTTACCATTAACGCGAATCACATCGATACTGGACTTACCCGGACTACTACGAGCGAAGCGAACGGAAGGTTCGTTTTTCCCGGCATGCCTGTAGGCCTTTACGAACTGCGCGCCGAGTTTGCCGGCTTTGATCCTCTGGTTTTTCCAAACGTCAGGTTGACGGTGAACGAGACCACTGCCGTTTCGCTCGTCATGAAGGTTTCTACCTTAAGCGCCGATGTCACGATCAATAGCGGCGAAGCTTTGGTGAATACGCAGACGGCGGAATTAAGTTACCTCGTCGGCGAGCGGGCGATTCGCGACCTGCCTTTGAACGGTAGAAACTATACAGACCTGGCCCTGCTGCAACCTGGTGTGATTGGTTACGCGCATCGCGACGGCGGCTCGGTGGTGGCCCACGGCCTCGGCATGAGCATCAATGGCCAGGATCCGCGTTCGAACGTCTACCTGCTCGACGGCTCGCCGCAGAATGATTTCACTAACGGCCCAGCGGGCAGCGCCGCCGGCACGGTGCTGGGTGTGGAAACGATTCGCGAGTTTCGCGTGGAGGCGAATTCCTACGGCGCGGAGTTTGGCCGCAACTCTGGTGGCCAAATCAACGCCGTCTCGAAATCCGGAACCAACATCTGGCACGGCTCGGCTTACGAGTTTCACCGCAACGACAATTTCGACGCGCGGAATTTCTTCGACCCGGCGAAGAAGCCGGAGTTTAAGCGCAACCAGTTTGGCGGCTCGCTCGGCGGTCCGATCCGCACTGACAGGTTGTTTTTCTTTCTGGGTTACGAATCGTTGCGCGAGAATCTGGGCCGCACAATCCGCACCATCGTTCCTGATCTTGATGCGCGACAGGGAGTCATCACCAGCATTTGTCCGGCCACCGCGCCGGGCGGTTGCATCCCCGGCAGCGTTGTCCGCACAACCGTGGGCGTGAACGCCGCGATTCGGCCGTATCTAAATGAGTATCCCTTGCCCAACGTCGGACCTTCTACAGTGGTAGGAAATCTCGCAGCGCATAGCTTTGGGTTTCAGCAGCAGGTGCGCCAGCATTTCCTTCAGGGACGTTTCGACTACAACAAGAGCGACAAAGCGCAGTTTTTCGCGCGCTACACATTTGACGATGCGAACCAGCGCTTGCCGACTGACTACCCGCAATTTCCGCGTACATTCCTTTCGCGCAATCAGTTTTTCACTGGCGAGTTTCGACAAACGCTTTCGGCAAACACGCTGAATACTTTTCGTTTCAACTTCAGCCGCACGCGCATCGGGCAAAACGTGGAGGCGAACACGACGCAGAGCCTAACGCCTTTTGTCCCGGGCCAAAGCCTCCTGGGCGGCATCGACATTGGTGGCATTCCCGGACGCTTCGGTCCACAGACCTCGGCTAATCTCCGGCTCACGCAAAATGTTTTCGGATTTGAGTATGGGCTGACGCACAATCGCGGCCGGCATCTCATCAAGGCCGGATCAGTCGTCGAGCGCTATCAGGACAACATGGTCAACCCCACCTTCAGTCTCGGGATTTTTACCTTCAACTCGATGTCTGATTTTCTGAGAAACGTGCCGGTTCGTTTTATCGGCATCTCGCCGAACGGCGCCCTGGATCGTTACTGGCGCTTTACTCTCGCTGGCTTTTACGTGCAGGACACGTTTCGCGCTCACCGACGGTTAACACTAAATGGTGGGTTGCGCTACGAAGCAGCGACGATGCCGGTCGACATCCATGGACGCGATGCCGCGTTGATAAACTTAACTGACCGCGCGCCTACAATCGGGCCCCTATACCAGAATCCCACGCTCAGGAATCTCTCGCCACGTGTGGGCTTCGCCTGGGACGTTTTTGGGAATGGTCGAACGAGTGTGCGCGGCGGCTACGGCGTTTACTTCAATACCAATAATCAACAGAACCTGATCGTCACGGTGACGAACCCGCCCGCCACGCCGCGGCCGGTAGTCAACAACCCCACTTTTCCAGTTCCCAATTTCAATGGCTCGCTTTCGATTCGGCCCGTACAGTTTGATCTTGATAATCCCTACACGCAGGTATGGAATCTGAATGTGCAACGCGAACTTTGGTGGAACACCGTCGTCACGCTTGGCTACGCCGGATCGCGAGGCGTCCACTTGCTGCGCTCGAGCGATGTGAATTTGCCCGTGCCGGACATTGGCGCGAGTGGCACGCCCTTTTATCCGTTGGGCCGGCCGCGACCCAACACGGCGTTTACCACCATCGAACTAAAGAGTAGCGACGGCAATTCGTGGTACAACGCGATGGTGCTTGATCTGCGTAAGCGTTTTAGCAAGGGATTCTCGGCGCAGTCGTCCTACACCTTCTCTCGCAACATCGATACGACGCAGGCATCGACGTTTTTCTCGGATGCGACAAACGGAACGACCACGGCGTTTCCTGAGTTTCCCCAGCTCAACTACAACAAAGGACTGGCGGACTACCACGCCAAACACAACCTCGTCATAAACTTCACCTGGGAAATTCCGTTTGCAAAAGGCATGGACGGAGTAGCGGGCAAGATTCTGGACGGCTGGCAGCTCTCCGGAATTGGCCAGATGCGCAGCGGAAATCCTTTGACGGTCTTCGTGGCGCGCAACCGTTCGCGTTCACAATGGTCGCCGTCGTTGGCGCCGGGAATTGGATTTGACCGTGCGGACATCGCGCCCGGCTTCAACGCAAGCACTGCGGTCGTGGGCGACCCGGCAGGCTACTTCAACCCGGCGGCGTTTCGGCTGCAACCGGCAGGGCGTCTGGGCAATCTCGGTCGCGGCGCTCTGATTGGTCCAAACCTGCGCACCTTCGATCTCTCGGCGGTGAAGAACACGCGCTGGTCACGACTTGGTGACAATGGCTTGATCCAGTTTCGTCTCGAAGCATTCAATGTCTTCAATCGCGCAAACTTTGGTAACCCCAGCCTGATCGCTTTCACAGGCGCGGTGGATAATGAAGCGCCGCTGTCAACGTTTGGGGTGATACGCTCAACGGTAACATCGTCTCGACAGATTCAGTTGGGAATACGCCTGGCGTTCTAGTGGCGATGGAGATTTGTAGTGTTTACCAAGCAGAAGCCCGCGCTTTAACAAAGGCTCGGCTTT
>JANMVC010000017.1:0-9556 GCA_031392315.1 Pyrinomonadaceae bacterium
TCCCAAAGAGTTTGACCTCCTCCGCCTCTTCGCAGCGAACCCGGGGAGGGTTTTTCCTCGCAAGTACCTACTTGAAAAGATCTGGGACTACTCCTACGAAGGCTATGACCGGACGATTGATTCACATATCAACCGGTTGCGCGCCAAGGTAGAAGAGAACCCGGAAAACCCGCAGATGGTGCTCACCGTTTGGGGGATTGGCTACAAATTCAGCGACGAACAATAACAGGTTCGTCGTCTCGCCAAACACCACGTAGTGCTCTAACCAAATCCAGCTTTCACTGGTTTTCCGACTGAATTTGGTTTCCCGCCCCAGCCGGCCCAGCGCAAAAGTCCTGCACCCGGCCCAAAACAACATGAAGAATCATTTCAATCCAAGTGAATATTTTAAACGCGGCTGCGACAACAAACCCGGCCTCCGTCTGGCCGGCCTCAACCTCGTCGCGCTAGCGATGTTTCTCTTCGCAGCCCTGGCTATCGTGCAACCTTTCCTTGTGCAAGCCCAGATGCCGCTCAACGTGACCAGCCTTTCGGCGAACGCCGGTGCCGATTCCACAACGGTTTCGATCACGGCGAATGGTTCGCTCGGCCGAGCGCAAACGTGGCAGGACGGCGACGGCTACCATATCGTGATTCCAAACGCGACGGAATCCAGCTCATTCAAAACGGCCCGCGGGATCAAGGTTCGTCGCATAGGTTCATCACTGGAAATTCTCGTGCAAACCAGAGTTGGCGCAAGTGTCCAGGTACAGTCGTCGAATAACAAGCTGGAACTGGCAATCGCCGGAAAGCTGCAGCCAAGGGCAACAGAGGCCGAGCTGGCGTCCACCTCGAGTACGTCTGACGTTCCGCGAGTCCCCAGAGATCCGCAGGACTCGGTCTCGACCACGCCGGATGGTCCAGCGCTCAACTTTTCCTCTCCGGTTGGTGACTTGGCTTCGAAGTCGGCCCCGACGAGTTCAGAGACAGCCCAGAACTCGACCAATTGGAGCCCGCAGATGGGTCCTCAAGTTGGCGCACCCGCTCAAGCTCCGGCTCAACTGGCTGAGCCTGTTACCTCAACGGCGCCAGCCTCAGAGATTGAGATCCAACCAGAAGAAGACGGCCTAATTGCATCAGTATTTTCCGGATCCAGCGTCTTTGTAGTAATGGCGTTGGGTCTATTTGGCCTTCTAGTCTCCCGCAAACTTCGTTCGCGACAGGCCGTTGTTGCGGCTTCAGGGAAAGATCGGGTGGTGGAAAACGACGCCGAGCCCGTAGCAGAAAAAGTGGCGGTTGAAGCGGCGAACAGGAAAGAACCGGGCAGCAGTTTAGTTCGAACCTCCGAGACCGCTCGGGTAGCTAACTCAAACGGCTCATCCGAAATGACACGCCAGGCCCCTGCAAAAATGCAGGTTGCCGGCCCGGCCACCTTGTTTGGCGCCTATCGCATCGATCAGGAAGTCGGGAAGTTGGTTTATGGCCAGCCGCACCGATTGGATGTGCTGTCATCGCGCGCGGTCGATGACCGCCGGGCGATTGAAACTTCGCTCATCAAGTGTGTGAACTCTTCCGAGCTGGATGACGATGGCCGACGGAAAGCTCGCGAAGCCCTGGAAGAATATGGCTTCGTAGCGCGTCAGTGCGCGACGCTCCTGCTGGCTGCGGACGCGTTTGAGCGAACTACAGCCGCGCGGGCCCTGGGCGAAATCAAGTCGCCGGCGGCGCTGCCGTTCTTGCTCGAAGGTCTGTACGACTCGGAATCAATCGTTCGCAATCAAGCGGTGGTCAGTATTGGCGAGCTAAAACTTCCATCGGCTATCGGCGCGTTATTGGATATCGCCCGAAGCCACCCGGACGTTCCCAGCGCCTTGTTGAGCCGCACGTTGAGCGCCTGTTCAGTCGAGGGATTAGATTTCTTCGACGCGATTATGCCGGAACCAGCGCTTTTGGCCGGTGAGTCTGATTCCCATATCGTGGAACAGATAACGCATCTCGAACCCACTAGTTCGGTCGAAGACTTGCCGGAAACCATCGACGACGAACGACTGTCGCAAGCTTTGGTTTCCGTACTTAGCAGCGACGTTCAGGAACGCGCCGAAGCATTGAAGACGCTGGCGCAATTCAGAGTTCAGAACGCAATCGACGCAATGACCCTGGTGGCTCGCAACGATTCGGAGCCGAACCTTCGCTCAACTGCAATATCGAGCCTGGGAACAATCAACCACGAATCAGTGTTTCCCGCGATCTTGATCGGCATGGCCGACGAAGCGCGTGAAGTGCGGGCTTCGGCAGCGCGTTCACTGAACCGCCTGAGCTTTGATCGGTCAGAGGCGTATGTGCGCGTTATCGAAACCAGCGACGAGGCGACTATCGGCAGCGTGGCGCAAGCCTGCGTACAAGCTGGAATCGTGTCGCAGAATCTGGATCGGCTTGCTATCAGTGATCACCGTCAGGCCTACGAGGCCTTTTCGCTCATCAGCCTGTTGGCGAAAGCGAAGATGAATCAACCGGTGTTAAATGCAATTTCGGATCATGCAAACGTCGATGTCCGCATCAAGGCAGTTCACCTTTTGGCCTGCACGGGTCAGCCTGAAGTGGCGGATCAGTTACGCGAGCTGGCCGTAAAAGAGGGAATGCGGGAAGACGTGAAGACCGCGTTGCTGGAAGCCTTGTACAAGTTGGAACAGGTACCAGCGGCGTCAGAGGAAACCGACCCCACCGTATCGGTTGAGAGCAATCAAGAAGCCGAAATGCTGGCGGTCGAAGAAGTGGGCGATCCAATGCCCGACTTCGATGACATGTCCGACATCCAGGTCGAATTGGTTCCCGAACCGGAATTGGAAGAGGAGCCGGGTGACGAGTATGAACTCAACGACTCATTTGAGTTTGGCCCAATGTTCGAAGTCGAATCTCAGCTTGAACTGGAAGAGATTGAAGAATGATTCTCTGGACTACATAGCGGTCAGGAACGCATAATACAAGCGGCCGCTCTCCCCTCCACTGCCCCAATGAAAATGGATTCACTCAAGTCAATGGTTCGTGACCACAGATGGCGCCCCGCCGTCGTGTTATTTGCATTTGTGGGGCTGATTTGGCTGGCCACCACCCTGGGTCTGTCGCAGGTCAAGAGCCAAAAGCGCGTCACCGCCCTCCAACTTGGAGACGCAGCGGAAGGTGCGCGAGTAACGATTGTTTCCGATTCAGCATTGAACGATTACGAGGCTTTCCGGCGCGGGGATCGTTTCTACGTAAAAATTCCGCTCGCCGAGTTTGCGGCCGCCTCGCCTAACTTCCGCGGTAACGGATTTGAAGATGTGCGGGTCCAAAAAGTTGGGGATAGCGTGATTGTCTCGTTTAAGCTGCTGCCGGGAGCGACAGCGCGAGTGGACCAGCGTTCGAACCGGCTGGACGTGATTTTTTCGGCGGCGGGGATGGGGCGAACTGTTCCTTCGGTGAATGCCGTCAAGAGCTATCCCACCAGCCGAAACCGCCGAAACGCCACAGACTCTGAAGCCAATGCTGGGCCAGTGCCCTCGATGTCCGGATCTTCGTCGGCTGCCTCGCGAACTAACGAGTACTACGGCCCTTCGCCTGATGACTCGGCAGGTGTTTATCGTGAGACGCCACGAGGCAGCAGATCGGGTCGTCGGAACTCAGCGCAAACCAGCTCAGGTCAAACCAGCAAAGGCAACGCCGCGGCGGGAAATCTCCCTTCGCAAACAAACGCACCTTCGCCCACTTCAACCGCTGCGCCGGTGGCAGCGTCGTCGCCGTTTAGCACGCCCGCTGCTTCGACCGCTTCGACCGCTTCGACCACTTCGGCCACGCCGATCACGACGCCAGTCGCCAGCGGCAGCCAATATCCTTACGGAGTTCCGGTTTTAGCCGGACAGCAGAGCGCAGAAGGGACGACTTGGGACAGCCGGATAAAGTTTGCGAAGGCGTGGGCCAGGCTAAATCGAAACGCGTTGATCGTGGGTGGATTAGTTGCGCTGGCTCTGTTGGCAGCCCTCGTGCTGCGATCGCGCAGAAAAGGTTCTGGCGCCGCGACCGCGAAGAGTTCGCCAAAAGACTTGAACAAGCCGGCCGCGAAGGCAGTGGACCCGCCGGTTGTAGCAAAGGCACCAGTCGCAACGCCGGTCGTAGCCGCAATTCCAGCAGCAGCCACAACGCCGGCACCAGCCCCAGTGGTTGCCACCGCACCAGCTCCGGCTCCAGCCGCGCCGCCTCGCGTTGTCAGCACACCGACACCACGAAAGGAAGTCAGGAGTCCACAGCCGGCGCAGGCAGGGTTTGCTGCCGCGGCCGTTCGCGAACCGAGCGAAGCAGATCCAGACCGGGAGGTTTTTGAGCTATGAGGATCGAAGCCTTAATTGAAACTTGCGCACAGCTTGGCATCAAGCTGGAGCTCGCCGGCGACAATTATGACCGTCTGAAGGTTGACGCACCCAAGGGCGCGTTGACTGCCGAGTTGCGTGATGACCTGACCTCCAATAAACCGGAATTGATCGCCTTTCTAAACGCCCAGCGGCTAGCGGCGCAAGCGAGAGCTGCCTAAGCCGAAGCTGAAGTTACGCAAACAAGTCACGCGGCAAGTCTGGCCCCGCCCACTCCCGCACTGCATTTTTCGGAGCCCAAAAAGTTGACGGAAGAATTGCCGGTGCCGGTCATGTCCGGCCAGTCTGAAAGCTTTAACAGTGAAATCAAGAAGCTGTTAGCTGGTGGCGACTACGACCGCAGTGTAATTGACGCCAAGGATGCGGCGACGCGCAAAGCTGTCGCAGCGCAACTGCTGACAGCTCTTTCCAGTCGCAACTATGATCAGCACGAGCCGGCCCGCCGCGCTTTTGTGGAACATGGCTACTTCGACGAAGCCACCAGAGAACTCCGCATCGCGGATTCGCCGGCGGAACGTGCCGCGGCGGCGCGCAAGCTGGGAGTCGTGTGCGACTTTATGGGGACCGCACATCTCGTTGGCGCGCTTTCCGATCCCGCACCTGAAGTGAGACGGGCGTCTGTGGAGTCGCTGGGCCAGATTGGCGACCCGACGGCCATTGCTCCGCTAAACGAATTGTTGGCGACCGAAACCAGCCGGCAATTGCCCGAAGCCGTAATTCGCCACGCCATAAATTCAATCGCCGTGACGGAGGCGAAGAGTGCGTCCGTAAAACCGAAACCGACGCTTCACATCGTGGAGAAGCCCGCCGTGCAACCGGAAGTGCAAACTCCGCAGCCGGAAGTGAAAACTCCGAAGCGCGAAATTTTTGCTGAGTATCTCAGCGCATTTGAACAGAAGGATCGAGAAGAGCCTATGAGCACCACTCCCGAATTGCCGGTTACGCCGGTTGCCAGCAGCAGCCTTGAAACTGCTGAAGATGAACTATTGCGCGAAGAGGAAGCTTTGCGAAATGCCGCAGACGTTCTGGAGCGCAAACGCGTTGAGGCCCAGTTGTCGCGACAGAAGGCTGAAGACGAAGCGCGATTGACGGTGGAGAGAGAAGTGCAGGCGCGAATGGAAGTCGAAGTCCGCGTGCGCGCCGAGGCGGAAGCGCGCCGGCGAGCCGAGGAAGCTGCCCAACAAAAGATTGAAGAAGAAAACCGGCTGAGGGTCGAACTGGAAGCACGCGGCCGAGCCGAAGCAGAAGCGCGTCTACGCGCTGAGGAAGAAGCGCAGTTTCGTTTGGAGGCTGAAACGTTGCGCAAGGCTGCGGAAGAACTCGCGCGCAAACGCGCGGAAGCTGAAGCCGTACGCAAGCGGGCAGAGATCGAAGCGCGTCTCAAAGCCGAAGATGAAGCGAAGCGCCGTGCTGAAGAAGAGGCCCGTGCCCGTGCGTTGGAAGAAGCGCGTCGCCAGGCGGAAGAAGACATGCGTCGCCGGGTGGAGGAAGAAATGCGTCGCCGCGCTGAAGAGGAAGCTCTCGCTCGCGCAGCGGAAGAGGCCCGCTTGCGTGCCGAAGTCGAGATGCGCATCCAGATGGAGATTGAAGTTAAGCGTCGCGCCGAAGAAGAACTGAAGCGACGAGCCGAGGAAGAAATACGTCGTCGCGCTGAAGAGGAAGTACAGGCTCGCGCGGCGGAAGAAGTGCGACTGATGGCTGAAATGGAAGCTCGCATCCGCGCCGAACAGGAAGCAAAACGCCAGGCCGAGCAGGAAGCCAACCGCAAAGCTGCAGAGGAAGCAAAGCGCCGCGAGGAAGCAGAACTTCGCGCCCGCGCCGCTGCCGAAGCCCAACGGCGTGCTGAGGAAGAACGGCTCCGTCTCGAAGCCGAGGAACGCAATCGCGCCGAAGCCGCGCAGTTTAGGATCGAGCAGGAAACGCTGATGCAGGTGGCCGCGGAGTTGTCTCGCCGGCGTTCGGAATTGGAAGCTGCCCGGCAAAACGCCGAAGAGGAAGCGCGTCTGCTGTTGGAAGCGCAGGAACGGGTGAAGGCCGAGGAGGAGTCGCGCCGGCAGTTTGAAGTTGAACGGCAACGTGTGGAAATCGAAACCCAGCGTCGCGCCCAGGAAGAACAGTTGGCCGCGGCCCGACGTCGCGCCGCGGAAGAACAACTCCAGGCCGCCGAACAGGCGCGCCGGGAAGCTGAGGAAGCCGAGCAACGTCTCGCCGAACTCGAGTCAGTGAAAGCCAAAGCTGAGGAAGAAGCGCGCGGCCGCACCGAAAAAGAACAGCACTTGAAGTCGGAGATCTTCGCGCTGGTGCAAGCTGAGGAAGAGCAGCGCAGTCGGATCGAAGCGGAAATCAAACGCCGCTCGGAAGCTGAAGTGCGCCTGAAAGAAACGGAGACGCAGGCCGAGGAAGAAGCGCAGCGAGCCGCGGAAGAAATTCGCGAGCGGACCGAGGAACAAGCTCGCCGCCGGGCGGAGTTTGAAGCTCGCCTGAAAGAGGAAGAAGCTCGCCTGAAAGAGGAAGAGGAGCAGCTTCGGTCTGAAACGGAAGCTCACGCGAAGGCCGAAGAAGATGCACGCCGGCTGGCCGGAGAGGCACGAAGCAAATCAGAAGCAGAAGCGCAACGCCGTGCCGATGCCGAAGCACGTCTGAAAGAGGAAGAAGCTCGTCTCGGAGTCGAGCAGGAAGCTCGCGTCAAGGCTGAGGAAGAAGCGGATCGTATGGCTGCGGAAACGCGTGCAAGGCTCGAAGAAGAGTCACGCCGGCGCGCCGAAGCTGAAGCTCGCGTGAAGGAAGAGGAAGCCCGACTCGCCGCCGAGCAGCAAGCGCGCACAGAGGCCGAGGAAGAGGCGCGCCGAGTTGCCCTGGAAGCTCCGGCTGAAGCAGTAGCAGAAGTGCTGGTTGAAACTGGAGCGACTGAAGCACCGGAAGCGCCGGAAGTGCTGATCGAGGCGCCGTTGGAGTCGTTTCAAGTTGAAGCCGTAGACCCGGAGTATCTTGATGCCGAGGTTTCGTGGGTTGACGTAGACGTCGATCAGGATGCGATGCGCGGCGATGCATTGCTGGAAGTTGAAGACGAGTCGAGCAGCTCGATTGAAGATTTTTCATATGGTCTCGAGCCAGTCGTCGCCGCTGAATCCTCGAAGGGTCTTGACGTGGTCTTCGCGGAAAAGGGAATCGTTTCCGTGGACGAGGATGGTGGCATCCCTTCCGACATTCTGAACCGACTCAACAACGCAGAAGCCGACGAGCGGATCGCGGGTCTTTCTGAAGTTGTTCGAGTTGGTGGCGACGATGCTTTTCGTTACATCACCCGCGCTTTCGACGATGAGTCGGTAGACGTTCGTAACGCCGCCGCGCGTTCGCTCTTCGATATGCAACCGGATCGCGCCGCGACGTTTACGCGCGCGCTGCGTGAAGGCACGACCGACCGACGCCGCAAAATTGGACAGGCTTTAGCCGGCTCGGGATTGGCAACTGAAGCCGTCGGCAACCTGACCGGTGAAAGCCGCGAGAAGACCTACGACGCATTTTCGTTGCTTTTCCTGATGGCCAAGGCCGGCGAAATCAAGCCGCTGATGCAAGCGATTGAAGACTATCCCAACGCGGAAGTGCGCATCGCGGTCGTCAAGCTGTTGGCCCTGAGCGGACAGCCGGAGATCGTGCCGGCATTTCGCCGTCTGGCGGTGAGAGGCTCGCTGCCGTCGGAAGTGCGCTCGGCGGTGATGGAAGCGATTTACCAGATCAGCAGCCAGGCTCGCGAGAGCGCGCCCTCGGCAGCGTGAATGCGGTAAATAGTGAATGGTGAATCGTAAATGGTGAATGGTGAATAGTGAATGGTGAATCGAAACTAGTAAATAGTTGATCGAAGTGGAAAGGCCGCGAGGGATTCAAATTCCTTCGCGGCCTTTTGCGCGAACCCGCCCTGTGAGAACCGCCTGCGTTAGCGGGCGGCCCATCCACTGGGAGCTCTAAACCTGGGAGCGCAGGCATCCTGCCTGCAATGAGCGCGCAGCGCGAACCACTACCACCAGGAGTTCCCCCAGGATTCTTACCGAGAAATTTTCCGAGGAAGTTTCATTGACAAGCAGCCAGACTCGCATTAGATTTCCGGGCGCAGTTTCCCAATAGCCTTTCGTTTACGTGGACTCACCGCTAAAGCCTCGCGTCAACGAATCCTATTAACCAATTAATTCCGAGCCAGCTTTCTGGACTCTGTAGTTTTCGCATGAGCCTGCTTCCGGGAACATTCGCGAACCGCTTTCAGCTTTTTGTCTATGGCTGGCTGCCGGCCCGTGCCTGCCGGCAGTGCCCGAGAGATCCTCGCAATCAATTTCAACCACAGGCGCAAGACGAAAGCGCCAAGCTTCCCAAAGAAACTTTCAGAAAGGTAAAGAGATCATGACCTACATCACACTGCCGAGTTGGAGAGACTCCGGTGCCGGCCCACGAATATTGATAATGACGTTGGCTGTTTTGATCGTAATAGCAATGCAGTCGATCGCTGTCCAGGCACAGTGGACTACCGGAACGAACATCAACAACACGAATACGGGTAACGTTGGTGTTGGCACGACAGATCCTGCTTACAAGTTCGATGTGCAGGGCAACGCTCAGTGGATAGCTCGATTTAAGAAAACCGACGCCACAAATGGCGGAATCATTGTCGATGCCGCTACCGGCTATAACCCCAATCTGGCGATGTCTGTTAACGGAACCATCAAGTGGTATCTGAACAGCAACACCAGTAATGGTGATGCTCTTCAGTTTTGGGAATCCACCGGCAATAATCCAAGGTTCACTCTGACCCAAGCTGGCAATGTCGGCATCGGCACGACCGCGCCCGGCACACTCAACGGCGTCAACTTCTCGACCCTCGGCCTGCACATCAAGGGCACAGGCCAGAGCAAGTACATTGCCGTGGACGACAGCAGCAACGTCGGTTTTCTGTTGAACGATTCTTCGCAGTCGCCGAACAACCGGATGTGGGCGGTCTTCAATCAGGGCAGCCGTTTTTCGGTCGCCTCGTTTACCGACGCCGGGAGCCCCACCGAGCGGATGAGCGTGCTGCGTAACGGCAACGTCGGCATCGACACGACCGCGCCCACATATAAGTTACAGATTTCCGGGAATGGCGGAGTTCTCGGAGATAGTGTTTTGGTGACTGACAGTAATAGCACGTCGAC
>JANMVC010000018.1:0-4335 GCA_031392315.1 Pyrinomonadaceae bacterium
CCGGCTTCTATCGCTTCTTTGCCTATCTGAATCTGTTCATGTTCGCGATGCTGACGCTCGTGTTGGCGGACAATTTCCTGCTGATGTTCGTCGGCTGGGAAGGCGTCGGGCTCTGTTCCTACCTGCTGATTGGTTACTACACGGACAAGCAGGAAGCCGGCGACGCGGCGAAGAAAGCCTTCATCACCAACCGTGTGGGCGATTGGGGCTTCGTGATGGGCCTGATGCTGATCTTCGCCATCACCTCCGGTCTTGGCAATGGCACGATTAGTTTCTTCGATCATCCGGGCACTGGTGTCGCGAGTGTCTTTAACGTGATCAAGGATTTGCCAATCGACGCGTTCGCGTTGAAAGCGATCTTTGCAGGTGGCCTGACGTCCGTCGCGGTGCTGCTTTTCATTGGCGCGGCCGGCAAGAGCGCGCAGATTCCGCTCTACGTTTGGTTGCCGGACGCTATGGCCGGCCCCACGCCGGTCTCTGCCTTGATTCATGCAGCCACGATGGTGACAGCGGGCGTTTACATGATCGTGCGCTGTTCGGAGATTTACGTTCACGCGCCGACAGCAATGTTCATCGTTGCGATCATCGGCGCTGCGACCGCACTGTTTGCCGCCACCATCGGCATTGCTCAGAACGACATCAAGAAGGTGCTCGCTTATTCGACGGTTTCGCAGCTTGGCTACATGTTTCTCGCCTGCGGGCTGGGCGCGTTTGGCGCGGCGATCTTCCACGTCATCACACATGCGTTCTTCAAGGCCCTGCTCTTCCTCGGTTCGGGGTCGGTCATTCACGGCATGCATCACGAGCAGGACATGCGGCGCATGGGCGGCCTCCGGAAGTACATGCCCATCACCTTTGCGACGATGCTAACGGGTTGGCTGGCCATCTCCGGGATACCAATCTTCGCGGGCTTCTTTTCGAAGGACGAAATTCTGTGGAAGGCCTGGAGCGCGGGAACCTTCGCTTTGCCAAGTCCGGTTTGGAGTAAAGCGCTGTGGTTCGTCGGCGCGCTGACAGCGTTGCTCACCGCCATCTACATGACGCGCATGATGGTGATGACCTTTTGGGGATCGGAACGCTTCCGCGAGAACCATGAGGCCCATGACGGCGAGGCTTCCGCACACGGCGACCCGCACGTTTCCGATCATGCTCACGTTCACATCCCGCATGAGTCGCCCTGGACGATGACTGTGCCGCTCGTAGTTTTAGCCGTGCTCTCGACCTTTGGCGGACTGATTGGAGTTCCCTACGCACTCGGTTCGTTCTTTAGCGATCACCCGACTAACTACATTGAGCAGACTCTAGGCCCGGTAATCAGCGAAGTGCCCGCGAGCGGACACGGTGAAGCTATCGAAGCCACGGATCACTTCGAGTGGTTGATCCCTATACCGCAAGCTACAGACAGCGCGCCGTCGGTCCACCCTCTTGAGGAACCCTCGGGAGCGCCAACCGAACACGCTCACTCACCTGAAGAGATTCGCGCCGAGCGTTTGCTCGCTTTGCTTTCGGTAGTTATTGCCGCGATCGGCATCGGCATCGGCTGGATGGTTTTCAAGAAGCGTCCGCTGCTCGAAATGCCTCGGCTGTTGGAAAACAAGTATTACGTGGACGAGGTTTACGACAAGACGATTATTAACCCGATCACTGTTGTCTCTCGTGAAGGGCTTTGGAAACTGTTCGACATCGGCGTGATCGACGGATTTCTGCACGCTATTGGCGACGTTGTGACCGAGACGGGCGGACTCCTGCGCCGCATGCAGGCCGGCTTCGTGCGCGGTTATGCAGCCATCATCCTGTTGGGCGCATTGGCGGTAATTGGTTTCTTTGCCTATTCGGCAGTGCAGGGACTAAAGCTCGTTCCGTAAGGTTTCCGAATAGGCTTTGAGAACGGAGTGCACTTTTTGGAAGAAGATATGACGAACCACGAAGCCACACGAAATAACTCGAACTAAGAATTTCTTTTCGTGCTGATTCGTGTGATTTCGTGGATAGTTCTTAGTTTTTCGGCAAACCGTTAGGTTCGACCTAAATGCAGCAATACCTTCTAACCATCATCATTCTCTTGCCAGTCGTCGGCGCGCTGGCGACGGTCGGCTACAGCCTTTTGCCCGGCAAGCGCGAATCAAACTACAAATGGATTGCGCTCGGTTTCAGTCTGGTGGATTTTGCGCTTTCACTGCTGTTGCTCCGTGGTTCGAGTTCTGCTGCTCCAGGCTTTCGTTTCGTTGAAGATGTGCTTTGGATCGGTTCGATCGGCGCTCACTACCACGTTGGAGTTGACGGCATTAGCCTCTGGCTGGTGATTCTTACCACGCTGCTAATGCCGATAGCTATCGTCTCCAGTTGGACCGCAATTCATAAACGCCAACTCGCCTACTACGTTTTCCTCGGTCTGTTGGCCGGCGCAATGATCGGCGTCTTTGTTTCGCTCGATCTTCTGCTCTTCTATTTGTTCTTCGAAGCTTCGCTGGTGCCGATGTTTTTCCTGATCGGCATTTGGGGCGGCGAGCGCAGAATTTATGCCGCAGTGAAATTCTTTATCTACACGGCAGTGGGCAGCTTGCTAATGCTGGTGGCGATCATCGCGCTGTTTTATATCTACGGGACGTTTGACTACACCTTGATTCTGGCGGCAATGACTGCCGGCGGCATCACGCTCTCGTCGCAGGCGCAGTTTTGGTTGTTCCTCGCCTTTGCGTTTGCTTTCTGCATCAAGATTCCATTGTTTCCGCTGCATACCTGGCTGCCCGACGCGCATACCGAAGCGCCGACGGCAGGCTCTGTAATTCTCGCCGGCGTCTTACTCAAAATGGGAACCTACGGGTTGCTGCGTTTCAACCTCGGGTTGTTTCCAGAGATGGCGCGGGAGTTTGCCCCGGTGATGATTACGCTGGCGGTGATTGGAATCATTTACGGCGCACTGGTCGCCATGGTCCAGCCAGACGTGAAACGACTAGTCGCTTACTCTTCTGTCAGCCACATGGGTTTTGTGGTGCTGGGGCTTTTCTCGTTCACAGAAATGGGAATTCAGGGCGCGCTGTTTCAAATGCTGGCGCACGGCGTATCAACTGGGGCCCTGTTTCTCTTCGTCGGGTTTATTTATGAACGCCGGCACACGCGCATGATTAGCGAATTCGGCGGGCTTTCGACGCCCATGCCGTGGTTTGCGGCGCTGTTTGTAATCGCGTCGCTTTCGTCCATAGGGCTTCCATTTCTGAATGGATTCGTCGGTGAGTTTTTGATAATGATCGGGAGTTGGACGTCGGGTGCAATCCAATACCCCCGGACCGCAACAATGTTGGCCGGCACCGGTGTGATCTGGGCTGCGGTCTACATGCTCTGGATGCTGCAGCGGGTGGTGTTCGGCAAGGTGACGAATCCGGAGAACGCAAATCTTCCGGATCTTAACGCGCGGGAGATCGGACTGATACTGCCCCTGCTGGTGCTGATGCTTTTCATGGGAGTTTACCCGCGAGTGTTTCTCGATCGTTCGCGAGCGAGCGTCGAGGAGATTCGGATTCGCGTGGGACAGCCACCAGTCGGCGGTTCATTCGCTAGTGCCACGCGCGCTGAAGGAGCCGGCGATCCACTAACACACACGAAATAACACCAACAAGATTTCGTGCGTTCGTGTTGTTTCGTGGATCGGTGGATTCGTAGGCTGATGCTCAATAGTTAAAAAACGTATCTTGGTTTATTTGGAAGGTTCCGGAGTCAGTTGAACTAAGACATGAATCTCTTTGCACTACAGACTGTATTACCTGACGTCAGCTTCGCGCTGATCCTGCCCGAGCTGATCGTCTGCATCGTCGGCGTAGTCGTCATGCTGATCGACGCTTTTGCGAAGCCCGCGCAGCGTTGGGTTACCGGCGGCGTTTCACTAGCTGGTTTGCTGGCCGCGGCGATTGGCGCGGCGTGGTTGTGGGGTGGCTGGGGCGGCGCCGCGCAGGCCTTCAACGGCATGATCGTGTTAGACGGCATGCGGCTGGGATTCACTTTCGTTTTCCTGCTGGTGTCGGCGTTGACACTGCTGATCTCGATGATGTGGGTTGAAAGCGAACGGCTTCCCGCGGGAGAGTTTCATTCGCTGCTCATGTTTGCCACGGCAGGAATGATGTTTATGGCGTCGGCCGGTGACCTCGTCATCGTTTTTCTCGGCCTTGAAATTCTCTCGATTGCCACCTATGTGATGTGCGGTTTCCGCCGCACGGACCTACGCGCTAATGAATCCTCGATGAAGTATTTCATCCTCGGATCGTTTTCATCGGCCTTTCTACTTTATGGAATTGCATTAGTCTACGGCGCCACGTCGACCGTTGCCGGCTTACCCGGCAC
>JANMVC010000178.1:0-20155 GCA_031392315.1 Pyrinomonadaceae bacterium
GCGTAGGCCAGGCGGTCCTTTACGGAGGCCATCGGATTGAAAGACTCGACCTTCACGTACAGCGTGACGTGCTCGGGTCCTGTGCGGTGTAAGCGCACGATCGGCGTATTGCCAATGGTGTCGAGAATGCTGTCGTAAATCATGCTGACCTCCGTACTTGCGTTATTTGTCCCACGTCGTCGCTTCGTCGAGCCCCGTGCGCAGTTGTGCCGCCCACGTGCGCGCGACCTGCTGCACTTCCGACCAGTTCGTCACTGAAGTCGAGAGTTGGACAGGCCCGATATTCTGCGCGGCCCGCCGGTCGACGATCCGGACCAGCACGGCGTTGCTTTCGGAATCGCGAATTTCGATTACCAGCGTCGCTTGTCCGACCGACGAAAGATAGATATTGCCGCGTCCGACGGAGTCGGGAGGAACGTACGAGACGACGTCCACCAACCCTCCCCAGATCGTCAGCACGTCGGGACCGGGCTGGTCGACGAGCTGGAAATTCCGGGATTGCGCCAGCTCCGTTTTGAACGAGTCGCTGACAACCGTACGAAGGCGCGCCTTCTGTTCGTCGGTCAGCGGGAATTGAGAGGTCGTGAACGATGCGGAGCGAGGCACTTTCTTGACCGGCCGGTCAAGAAAGTAATCTGCCGCTGGGGCAGGGTGAGTTGATCCTGGTGGTAGACGATGAAGAATCGATCCGCGAGATAACGCGCGCTACGCTCGAAACCTTCGGCTACAAGGTGCTCACCGCTGCTGACGGAACCGAAGCAGTGGCGCTTTACGCCGACCGCCAGGACGAAATTGCGGTAGTCTTGACGGACATGATGATGCCATTCATGGATGGCCCAGCAACCATACGGGCGCTGCAAAAGATGAATCCCAAGGTGAAAATCATTGGCGCCAGCGGCCTGACTACGAGCTACAAATCCGGCGAATCTCCCCTGCAAGGCATCAAGATATTCCTCAGCAAGCCCTACACCGCCGAGAAGCTCCTCAAGGCCATTGCTGGGGTGCTGAAGACCTAAGCACCGCAGCGCGAGCCTCAGAACCCGTGGCGGCGCGAACCTTGCTGATTCGCGGGCTGTGAAGCGGTAGTCACGACGCACGCTGAAACCAGGAGGGCAGATGGAACACGAACATTCCGTGGCGGCGATCAGCGCAAGGTTGGCTGCAGGGCCACGTCACAACTATCTGCGCGATTGGATCTATGGCGGGATCGATGGAGCGGTGACTACCTTCGCGGTGGTCTGCGGTGTGGCTGGTGCGCGCCTTTCACCCTGGATAATACTCGCGTTAGGATTTGCCAACCTGTTTGCGGATGGCTTCTCGATGGCCGCCAGTAACTTTCTGGGCACCCGCGCCGAACAAGACGACTGGCGTCGCCTCGAGGCAATCGAGCATCGCCATATCGACCTCGCTCCCGAAGGGGAACGCGAAGAGGTCAGGCAGATTTTCCAACTAAAGGGCTTTCACGGCGAGGACTTGGAACGCATCGTTCAACTCGTCACAGCTGATCGCGAGCGGTGGGTGCGCACCATGCTGACTGAGGAGTATGGCCTTCCGGCGGAGATCCGCTCTCCATGGATCGCGTCCCTCAGCACGTTCGGCGCGTTCCTCATCTGCGGACTAGTCCCGCTCGTTCCCTTCTTGCTGGGCATGGCCAATGCGCTCGGCGCCTCAATCATCGTGACGGTCGCCGTTTTCATGATAATCGGATCGCTCAAGAGCAGATGGTCCACTGTTCCCTGGTGGCGCTCCGGTCTGATTACCTTGGTGGTCGGCGCAGTTGCCGCTGCGCTGGCCTACATCACCGGTGTGATTCTAAAAGGTCTGCTGGAGTGAAGTCGTTTGTCAGCGTCCGGCAGTTCTATTTACTAGACCACCAATCATTTCAAACGAAAACTTCGCGCTATGGAATCCATTTCGTTCTTCAAACCCTGAAGCTTCGTGCTGGCTACTGTGAAATGGAGTGTCCTCTCACAACAGTCCATGCTGCCAGAGTGCGAGGCCTGTGCCGACTTGCGAGTTAAGGCTTTGGTGTCAAAGCGGTGATCTGGTAACGACGGAAAGAATGAGCGGCGCATCCTTGCGAGAAAATACGCCCGAAAGCGAAATACCACGCAGCGATCACTTCCCACTCACGGCAAACTTCACAAAAGTTGCGACATGGTGACCACGGCAAGTGGAACGACTCGTGCACTAACTAGCGGTCAGAAACCCCAAGAGCTACCGACAAGCATGGGAATAACTGACGAGTGACGAGGAAGCGGATCATGAAGATTCTATTAGCAGTTGATGGGTCGCCATGCAGTGATGAAGCAGTCAAGGAGGTTGCTCGTCGGCCGTGGCCCGAAGGCTCTGAGATCATGGTGCTGGCCGCTTTTGAATTGCCAATACCACCAACGTCAGAAGGGTGGGCACTGCCCGCAGGTTACCTTGATGAAGTCGATCGGGCGGCCCGAAGCCTGGCGGAAGCTACCGCAGGCGGCGCGGTGGGAAAACTAAACTCGCAAATGCAAACTAAGCTCGCGGTGAGCAGCGAAGCTCTACAGGGCTCGGCGCGGTCAGTAATTTTGGAGAAAGCGGAAAGCTGGGGCGCCGATTTGATTGTGGTTGGCTCGCACGGCTACCGTGCCTGGGAACGGTTCCTAATGGGTTCCGTTTCCCAGTCAGTCGTTTCACATGCGAAGTGTTCAGTTGAGGTGGTCCGTTGTCGAAGCGCAAGTGGTGGCAGCGGCGGTCAGGCGGCCTCACCCTTGTCCGGTAGGAAGGAGCAGTAAGAATGGCCAAAATACTAATTCTCGGCGGAGGCTTCGGTGGCGTGGTAGCGGCCGAACGCCTTGCCGAACTCTTGACCGACGATCATCAGATCACCCTGGTCTCCCGCAGCCGTAATTTTGTCTTCTATCCCGCGTTGGTAAGGCTGGCTTTCGGCAAATGCGAACGCGACGACGTTTCGTTCGATCTTCGCGAGAGCATGCTTAATCGCCGCGTCAACTTTATCGAGGCTGAAGTGGCCCGCATCGATCCTGACCAGCGCAAAGTGATCATCGCTCATGGCGACGTCGAAGGCCGGCTCTCTTACGACTACCTGATCTTCGCCCTCGGTCGCCGGCTCGCCGCCGAACGGATTCCAGGATTCTTTGAAAACGCCCATCACCTGCTAAATGTCGACAAGGCGCTGAAATTTGCTGGCGCGCTGGCCAAATTCCATGAAGGCAGAGCGGTAATTGGCCAATGTCCGGGGGCGCTGCTGCCGGTCCCAGTTTATGAAACTGCGTTCGCATTATCACGGTTACTCGCGGAGCGCGGCGACCGCGAACGATCAAGAATTACTATCGTTAGCCCAGACGCGCCGGGGTTACAACTCGGCGACCCGAATGTAACTGTCGCTTTAAGAAAGGCGCTGGCGGCACACAACATCGAGTTTATCCCAGACTTCCCCATTGACCGCGTCACCCCTGGCGCTGCCACCACGAGCAACGGGCATGGAATCAACTTCAGACTTCTAATGTTGCTGCCGCCATTCCAGGGTTCGCCCGCGGCATCGCGCCTGGGTGTCACCAATGAGGAGGCGTACATCAACGTGGATTGGACTATGCGCGTCGTGGGCGTTGAACGAATGTACGCGGTCGGCGACTGCGTAAACTTTAGCGGACCTAAGATGGGGCACATGGCCGTTCGACAAGGTGAAGTTGCCGCGGCAAATCTCGCGTCGGAAATCGATGGGCACCCTGCGGTCGCACACTACTTACATGATATGAGAGTGGTGATCGATGAGGGCGGCGGCGAGAGCATTTATGTTCATAAAGACATCTGGTTGGATGAACCTGCGCGGGTCAGGCAGGGACGCTTCTGGAGTTGGGCAAAGCGGGCGCAGGAAAAGTATTGGGAGACTCTGCATTCCTGATGAACCTGATACCACTGCGAAGGGCCGACGGCGGCACCGTCGACGAGCCGATCGCTGACGTACCGCCTTCTTTGGGAAATTACAAAGGGCTCATTAGACCGATTGTTGCGGGTATTCTCGTCGTCGCGGTGGTTCTTTCAGCTTTGCTGGGGGTTGATGATCCCGTATTTGCCAGGGCGCTCGCGGTTGTTGGGGCGTGTCTGGTGTTATGGCTGACCGAAGCTGTGCCGCCATATGTGCCTACTCTTTTGCTTTGGGCCGTCACCCCTCTCTTGCTTGGCGGATACGGAAAGCAGTTTCACCTGACGAGCGTGCTGGCGTGGTCGGCCCACCCGGTCCTGGCCCTCTTCCTCGGCGGGTTTGCACTTAGTGTGGCGGCGCAGCGCCATGGAATTGACAATCTCATCGCGCGGGTGGCGGTCAGGTTATCCAGGGGGAATCGGCTCGCGCTGATGGTCATTGTGATGGCGGCCACCGCGTCGCTTTCCATGTGGATGTCAAACATCGCCGCAGCAGCGATGATGCTGGTCGCGCTCCATCCGCTCCTGGTTGGAATCTCGAAAAGCGATCCCTTCCGTCGCGCCACGCTGGTGGGAATAGCACTGGGCGCAAACTTCGGTGGCATTGCCACGCCCATCGGCACTGGACCAAATGGAATCGCAATCGCCGCTGTGTCACACAGCGGCGCGGTAACCTTTCTGGACTGGATGATGTTTGCCTTGCCGCTGGCCGTCGGCCTGATCGCCGCCGGCGCGCTAATCCTCGCAATCCGCTTTCATGTGGGCGGCACAGCTAAGCTGCCAAACATTCCCGTCAAAGCGCCGACCCGCCAGGGCCGATTCGTAGTGCTGGTGTTCCTGATCACGGTGGCGGCGTGGTTGACTGAACCAATCCACAGAACCTCATCCGCAATCGTGGCCTTGCTCGCCGCAGCGGTCTTGTTTGGCTCCGGACTGCTCCATCGGAAAGACATCGCACAGATCGACTGGTCAACGCTGGGTTTGATTGCGGGAGGAATCGCGGTTGGAAGTCTATTGGAGCAATCCGGACTTCCGAAGTTTGCCGGAGATGCCATGCCCTGGCAGGCACTTCCTCAAGTGGTACGTTTGTTCCTGCTGTGCTGCACCGCCGCGATACTGTCGTCGCTGATGAGTAACACGGCGGCAGTAACCATCCTCATTCCGTTGGCTGCGAGTATTGATCCTTCACCCTCAACGCCAATCCTAATCGCAATTGCGGCGTCACTGGGAATTCCCTTCGCCATCAGCACTCCTCCGAATGCAATGGTTTATGGGGAGGGTGGCCTTACCTTTTCAGATCTGGCCGTGCCAGGTCTGATTCTGATGATCCTGGGTTGTGTTCTGGTGAGCACTACCGGGCCATTGGTCCTCAAGCTCGCGGGCATTCCCTGAGCCACGGCTGTTTACCCGCGAAGCAAATCCACGAAGGGCACCCAGCGAGCTTTTTCCCATCGAAAGCGAAACTTTCCGCAGCTTGCCTCGCCCGATTCGCTAAAGAAACCTCGACTTTGTTTAGGAAATGCTCGGGCATCGACCTTGCGTTGTTAGAAGGCGGACTTCCGTCGATAAAAATCTTTTGGAGGAAATCAAGCATGGGCACCAACCCGAATATTCGCGTAACCGACAATGTTGTGGAACAAAATGCCGGCGCTATTTGGCAGCGCCTCCACTCTGAAAGAGAGGATATTTGCGAAGCGTTGCTCCAGGAGCCAGTCCCGGGGCCAGCAACCGCGGGAAACGAAGAATCAATAGAAGCCGCCCCTGGTAGCTCGCTTTGGCACCGAGAATTACTCCACTCGCGCTTACACAAGATTGACGACGCTCTTGACCGTCTGATGTCGGGCTCTTACGGCAATTGCAGCGAGTGTGGCAAATGGATTGAAGATCCCAAGCTGGAGTTTGATCCGGCGATCGCGTTTTGCATTGGCTGCTGGCAGCGACAGCAAAGTCAGGCGCGGCCTCCGTATGCACTACCGCAATCAAACTCTGAACCAATGCATAGGTGATCCAATGAACTGCTTAAGCACAACCAGTAGTTTGGGTGCCCATCTAAGGCTCGCGACGCTCGCACGCTCGGACACCGTTCATGTGACGACGACACATAGCAACTATCGCATTTGCTTGTTGGACCCCGTCACCGGACGCGCGCTCGTTGAAGGAGGCCGCCATTTTGCCGAGCCTGCTGAGGCGATGGTATGCGGCGCCACCACTTCAGCGTCAGCGGGGGAACACGGCGAAATTACCACTGGTCTGCCGCTGGAAATCTGGACCCATGACCAACTCGTATGCACCTCCCCAGTGCTCTCCTTCAGCGTCGAGCACCAACTTCCAGCGCCGCCAATCTCAGCAACAGCTTCCCAGGAAAGCAAACAGATATGATTAAGATTAACCGTATACTTTTTCCCACCGACATGTCGCCCGAAGCTGATCAGGCGTTGGGCTATGCACTGGCACTCGCCAGGGCTTACGACGCCACACTTGTGGTTTGTTATTGCGCAACTTCGGCGGAGGTTGTCGGCGAAAAGTCGTACATGGGCGGCGCCACCATCCGCGGCGCAGAAATATCCTATGCCTTGTCTCGCGGACGCGTTAAGGAACTCTTCGAGGGTTCGCTCCTGAAGTTTCTCGACCCAATCGCTTTTGTCAATCTCAATTGGGAAGCGCTGGTAATAGAAGGCGGGGACGCCGGAGAGGCGATCGTTCAGACGGCCAGCGAACAGAACATAGATTTGATTGTGATGCGTTCCCGCCGCCGTCCACACCGCGCGGCGGTTCTCGGATCGACGGCCGAATCGGTGTGCCGCACCGCTCCCTGTCCCGTACTGGTGACACACACCGACGAACGCGAATGGGTCACCCCCACGGCAGGGCAAGCAACCCTGAAGCGGATATTAGTGGCTTACGACTTCTCTGACTACTCAGAGGTGGCTTTGAATTACGCGTTATCGCTGGCGCAGGAGCATCAAGCTGAACTGCACTTGTTGCATGTGTTGCCTCGTGGGCGAGTCACGGAACCTGAAATAGCCTGGTACCCCGTGGCCAAGGACACCGCGTATCATCAAGCAGCGAAGCGTTTGCAACGGGCTATTCCCGAGGAAACTTACCTGTGGTGTCAGATCAAGCACGCTGTCGCTGAAGGTCAACCCTATCGCGAGATTCTCAACTACGCCGACCAGCACTCGATTGACCTCATCAGCCTCGGCGCGCATGGCGCGGGGTTTGGTATGCGCACATTGTTTGGGTCAAACGTAGATCGGGTGCTGCGGCAGGCGCAGTGTCCAGTGCTGGTCGCTCGCCCACTGAAACCGGCGATCCATGGGAACTTCGCGAACCAACCCAGCAGCCTCGCGGTCCAAGCTGACGCCTGAGCGTCTCATTGTTTTCGCGGATGACACTCCGCACACTGAAACACCGAGATGTCTCCCAGGTTAACCGGATGCTTGAACGGTCCGTCGGGTTTGTGACAGGTCTCGCATCTGCGGTTCGCCAAACCGCCGAGATCGACCGGGTGCTGAAAAGATCCAGTCTTCACGTTCTCGGCAGCCGGTCGGGCAGAGTCGTAGAGCACGGTGTGGCAGACGTTGCAGTCGTTGGTGATGACCTTTCCCGTGTTGCTGACGTGTTCGCCGTCATGACAGCGGAAACAACCCGAGAAATAAAGATGACCGATGTTGTTTGGGTGAGTTTCCCAGTTCGTCCTCATCTCGGGAAAGAAATACGTCTTATATATGCGCTGGGTCTCGCTGATCGCTCCCTTAATGGCATCTGCCTTTTGCAGATAGACCTCACTGTTAGTCCGATAAAACCCATCCAGACTCTTGGCGATCGCGTTGACGGCCTCGTCCTCCGTGGCGTAAGTCTGACTCAGCGCCTGTATCGCTTGCCGCTTCAGATACGGCAGTGACGGATCGAGCTTTCCCGCGGCAAACGATTGGTCCACGGCCACGTCGGGTGGCAGATAAACGTGGGCAGGACGATTGTGACAATCAACGCAGTCCATCCGGCGCTTGGGAGCGGCGGCAATCTGCTCCGGCGACAATGGCCGGACGCGGTCGAAGTACTGAGTGACGTTGCCCTGCCGATCCTTAGTCTGCACCCAGGGAATCACCTGGCGCTGATTGTCTGTGGAGATGTAAGTGACCTCATTGCCGATGTTCATATGCCAGTGGATGCCGGCGGCTTGGCCGGTCGAGGGGCTGCCGCCACCGACATTGATTAGCATCCGAGTCTGGCGCACCGTATTTTTCTCATCGTAGGCGTAGTGAGTAAAATTCTTTAATTGGGCGCCAAAAAACTTTTCGGGCCAATGGCACTGTTCGCACGTATCCGGCGCCGGTCGCAGGTTATGGACGGGCGTGGTAATCGGACGGGAAAACTTATTGAAGGTTACGGAATACAGTTGATAGGCTCCTGAAAGTTTCGACTGCACGTACCAACCGGCGCCCTCCCCAACGTGGCAATCGACGCAACGCACCCGCGCATGTGGAGATGCCAGGTAAGCAACATACTCAGGCTTCATCACGCTGTGACAAGTCTTCCCACAAAAGGCTACTGATTCGCTGTACTCATAGGCCTTGTAACTCCCGAAAGCACTGGCCGAGACAAACAAGGAGGTCGCGAAAAGAAAGATGAATGCAGCGCGACGGGCATGAGGATCGTTCAGATCGAGTTTCGGATAAGCCAGGATGTCTGTGGGCGCGGCGCGGCGCCGCCTGCGCCGTTCAAAAAACATACCCGTCCCAATAACGAACAAACCAAACAGCAGGACCGAAGGCAGCATTATGTAGGTCAGGATTCCCAAATAGGGGTTCTCCTGGCGCGACGAAATCTCAATCACAAACAAAAGTGACACGCTGGCGAGGCTGGCGATGGTGATCGCCGCACCCACGAAGCTTATATAGTTGCGAAAAAGACTCGGAGCCTTGCGGATTGGTTCTTCGTCACTCATTTTTGTTCCTCGGCTTCCTGACTTTGCTTCTCCGGCTCCCCTGCCGGCGGTTCGACTTCATCACCAGCAGCCAATTCAGTTCCGATCCGTTCCGACTCCTTGATGCGATCGTAATCAAGTCCATGCTCTTCCTTGTAAAATTCTTCGGAGACCCGCCCATCAAGAAAGGCGAGGTTGATCGGATAGACATCTGGGTCGAAGATCACCTGGTAGAAATGCCAGACGATGATGGCCAGCGTGGCGAGAATGGCTTCGTAGAAATGGATGGCGAGCGCAATATCTATCCACCACCTTGCCAGGAAGCCGAAGACCGCTATCTTAAACCAGATCATCAGTCCGGTCAGACCCATGAGGATCGTGCCCCACACAACAGCCCAATATTCCGCCTTCTCGGCGTAGCCGAAGCGCTCCATCCGCGGCTTGCTTGCCTTCAGTCCCAGGTAGTAAGCAAAGTTTTGAATGACATCCTTAACGTCCTTAAGTCTCGGCAACATGTCCTTGACCCATCCGCGCCCTTCTGCTGTCAGCGCGAGATAGAGGACGTGATACCCGCCCGTCACTAGCATCACGACGGCCGCAATGCGATGAAGGATCCGTCTAAGGAATTCATTCGATCCCAGGAACCAGGCAAGCCAGGAATTGGGATATTGAAGCGCAAAGCCCGAGAGCACCAGCACGATGAAACTGCTCAACAGCAGCCAGTGTTGCAGTCGCTGGTTTTTCGTGAGGCGCACGATGGTGCGACGTTGCAGTTTGCGTTTCTCCGCAACCTTCTTGCGCCAAACGAGCGCGTTGTGAGCGACCATCCCTCCGATTACGAACACAATCAACGGCACATAAATCCAGCGGACAATTCTGGTCCCCAGAATTGCCATGTCGTCTGTCTCTCTCGATGTCAGCGCGGAAGTTAGGTGAATTCTGCCAGCTGTAAAGTTTACGCTGGCGCCAACGTGGCATTGACCGCATGTCTGGGTGAGGTTAGCGGCGTTAATCATCGACTTTGGATCAGACGACGGGAGGATGTCGTGTACGCCATGGCAGCTCGAGCAATTCGCGACGACCGTTGAGCCGGCCTGAGACGCCAGACCGTGATAGCTCTCTTTGTAGCTGCTGACGCGTTCGCCCGAAACGCCGAATTCCTGAGTTAAAGCGACACCTTCATGACACTTTGCGCAACTGTCGGTAGCGACAGCAGTGGAAGCAGTCACCGTGGCTTTCTCAAATGGCGTCTCGATTTTGTGAATACCGTGGCAGTCAGTGCAAATGGGTGACCGTGACACTCCGCGCGCAGAGGCGCGTCCGTGGACACTCTGGGCAAACTCGGCGCTTTCGGTTTGATGACACTTTCCACAGGTTGTCGGTACATTGACCCTTGCGATTGACGACTGTGAATTCGAGGCCGGCAGGACATCGTGGCTGTTATGGCAGTCAGTGCAGACGGCGGCGCCCATATTGCCGCGGGCGATAGCTTTTGCATGAACGCTTTCCCGGTACGACAGTAATGGCCGATCACTGATGCCGCTGCCCGTCATCACCGACTTGTCGCCATGACAGCGGCCACACGTCTCAGCAATGTTGGCCCGGTTGATGGTCGACTTGGAATCGGCGGCCGCGAGAATTGTGGCCATGTCGCCGTTCCTGGTATGGCAATCGAGGCAAGTGGCTCCCTTGCCTCCATTTCGGATCGACAGAGCATGAAATCCAAAGTCGTAGGCTCGATGCGGTTCGGCGTGAAAGAGAGCACTGCCCAGGTATGGCAGAGTCTTTCCGGCGGCATGACAGCCCTGACACTGCAACTGCGGCGCAACGATGGCTGGAGCAGTCGACGAAGCGGTTGGCGAGGACGACGGGGATGGCGAGGCCACAGTAGCGGCAGGCTGCGCCTTAACAGTCGCCTCTTTCGTGGGCACACTGGTGGGCCACATTAACAGCAGGATTACGAACGCGAAGATTGAGACGCGATGCTTCATTAGATCACACGGACACCTCCTGCGCTTCATTTGATTTGCGCAGGAGGCGGCAGATTAGATTTGAGCTGTAGCCGGGACACGCCGTGCCCGGCAACATACTAGAAGCGTCACAAGTCCGCCATCGCTGATTGTCAACACCCCAACCCTGGTTGGGGGAGCGATGTGCGCGGTCCGTTACTGAATCGATCTCATGTAGGCAACCAGCGCTTTGGCCTGGTCCTCAGAGATGCCTTTTTCTTCATAGCCGGGCATGTTCGGCGGCTTCTCCATCTTCTTCCCTTTAAGTACTGCCTGAGCGTGATCAGCGTCAGGCTTAGCCACGTCAAACTTCTTTCCCGCCGTTGGACCGTGGCAGGCCACACACTTTGCCTTGTAAGTCGCGGCCGCATCGAATTGTTCTTCAGTTGCTGCCCGCGACGAAGCCGAAACCATCACCACGGCGGCAAAAAACGCCGCCAACATCGCCGCCATTGTCATAATCTTAAGAGTCTTCATAGTACCCAGTGCCCTTTTCTCGTGAAATCGATAGTGTGCCCAATATTTGAGTTCACCTTACCCAGGGCAATGCCTATGCCTGACCAACATCTCGCCAATTGCTGAGGAACTTCGGGTCGATCCCAGCTCCTTGCGGGCTTTCGTCCACCAAACTGCGAAAATCTCCGCACGCTGACTCACCTCACGCCGCAGCCCTCTTGTGGCAAGTCGTACACTTCTTGGATGTTGGCGGACTAAGCTCCTTGTTCGTTTTGACAATCTCATCATGGCAACCAGCACAGTTGCGATGAAAAGCCTGCTGATTGTTCAGGGTAACCAGCTCAGTTCCGACTTCAAGCTTGATCTGCGGGATCTCGGGCAAAAGCTTCGGCTTTGTTTCCGCTCGAGCATGGCAATCGCGACAGCTATCAACTGCGGGTGCGGTTGGTTCTTTCTCAAACAGATCCGCGGTGAGCGTCGTCGTCCGGTCCGCGGGCCACGCCGTTTTAAGCGGGGGATGCTTCGCCGCGTCAGCCGCCGGTTGTGCGGTGTGGTGACACTCTACACAAGCGATCTTGGCGCCCTCAATACTGCGATTCTTAGTCATATGATCGAGGTGGCTGAACTTCACCGCCCCCAACTTTGCCTCCGCTCCGAGAACCATCGCCTCCCGGGCTTTGCGTCCGTCCTGCGCCGAAGTATCAGATCTGAATGTGCTGGACACCAGCACAGCCAAGACCAGGAGCGCACATACTGTAAAGAATTTCATTCTTACCTCCTTAACACGTCCCCGATATCGCGTTTGTAACGCAAACTGTTAGTTTGCGTCAGGCGCGTTCCAACTCACCTTGAGAGTCGGATTTCACAACGCAAACTAACAGTTTGCGTTACATTCAAAAGTGCCACGCGGCCTTCGTGTGGCACCGCTTGCAAACTGAAAAGTCGTCTCCGCCAAAGGCCCGCTTGCCATTATGACAAGACATGCAACTAAATGCGGCGGGCGAAGCATGATGGTTAAGCGCCTGCGGTGCGCTGACCTGGTTTCGTCGGGCCGCGCCGGCTCGGACCCGGTGACATTCGTTGCAAGTTAATCCTTCCGACTGATTGTGTTTCGCATGACTGAAGCCGACGCGAAACGACGCTGCGTTTACGCTCATGCGGGCATGACGACCCGGCTGGTGGCACACTCCACACGAGGAAATGTCGCGGTCACCGGACGTCGCCCGCGCACTGTGGCATTGATAACAGGTAACGTGTGCGTTCAACCCGGACGGAATGGTCATGGCCACGCCGGCACGAGCAGGTCGGTGGCATGTGGCACAACCATTGTTCGTTCTCGCGTGACGTCCATGATCGAATTTCATGTTGAAGCTGCTCAGGCGCGGAAACCCCTTGAGCTTGCCCGAGGGAGCATCCGTGTGACAGATGCTGCACATCGGGCCGGACGTCTCGGCAAACTGTTGCGCGTGACACCCTGCACACGGCAAATGGCCGTTACTTCCCGGTAGCGTCGGGCGCGCGGCATTCGTTTCACGCCGGTGACATAGTAGGCATGGCAGGCGCGCGTGATTCTGGTTGTCATGACGAAATTTGGAGAAGTCAGTTGCAGACTGCGGCTCCAGCAAACTCGGCTCACCTTCGGCCAGTACCGGCTGCGAAAAGGAGGTAATTCCCAAAACTACCGCGGCGGAAATGGCCAGAACAAAAATGCCGGCCGCCAATGAAGGCATACGGATCCCTGACGTCAGGGCGAGATTAAAATGCCCGAGACGCCGGCGTGGAACCTGTGGATTCACCTCAATAAACATTCGGCTCATACGGAGCTGGTCCGTAACTACTTAATCGCGGCTGTGGGAAGCGCCGCAACATGACTCGCGGGCGCTGCTTCTTTGCCAAAAACGACATGACACTTCGTGCAAACAAAATCAGCCTTCGCCTTCTTTTGATCAACCTCAAAATTCAACGCGCCACCATCGTCGGTGGTTGGAGTAATGTGGCAACCTTCGGCTCCTCCACATGACTTCACGGCAACTTTCAGGGTTGTCGGATCGACGGTGTTCATCGTCGCAATGCTATGGCAGCCGGTGCAGTCCAGATTCGGATGCTCTCCGCCTTCGTGCCGGAAAGCGCCGGCGGACATCCGACGGCTCCAGGCCCGCAGATGAGTTTTGTCCGCACCCATGTCGGCTGCGAGTTTCAGATCGAAATCAGACTTCAAATTCTGATCTGGCTTTAGGAGTTGATGGCAGACGTGACAGTCTTTCGAGTCTGGCGGAATTCCCGAGTCGGCGTTGTGGCAACTGAAACAAACTGTGTGGCTGTTGGGAATTGTCTGAAACGTCCCCTTTTTCAGCCAAAAGTTGTCGCCCACAGTCTTCGGCGGCTTCGTTACATACTCTTCACTCGAATCGCCCTGCGCCAGATAAACCTGATGACACACAGGGCAGCTCTTCGGCGGCGCCGGTGGTTTCTGAGAAACGATCCAGGAAGCAGCAACAAACGGTGACGGCCCTGGCCCGTCGAAGCCGGGACGATTCGAGCCGACTACATCAATGTGCTTGTCATGAGGGAAAGCCACACCAAACTCCGATTTTCCCTCGCGTATCTTGAGCTTTGAATCAGCAACATCGCCGAGACTCGGAAACAAAAACCGGGCAGTGTCGCGCGGCGTGACGCCCACATGGCAGTTTACACAAATTGCCGGAGCGGGTTTTTCGCGGGCAAAGAATTGCGGTCGATGGCAGGCGAGGCAGGCTGAGTGTTCGGGAAACTCAGCCACGTCGGGAAAGGCCGTGTCGCCCTTTCTCACTTCTTTCCAGTTCTTGGTTGGAAACGCATGGCAGGAATTGCACTCGAGTTTTTGCGCCCCTACGTGAGTGCCATGTGAAAACTGCGAGTAGTTAATCCGCGCTGGCTGTGCTTTCGGCCGTTGCACGGGCCGCCGCGTCTGTTTGCGCTGAGGTCCAAGTCTATTGGCGGAGACGGGCGCAATCGAGATGAATGCCGAATAGGCAATGACCATCGCCACAAATGCTACAAGTCTCTTCACTGGTAACTTCTTTGCGTCGCCTGCTATGAACATTTGACTGCGATTGACAACCGGCCCGTCAAATAGAACAAACTCCGGTCGCCCATCGGGACCGGAGATGTTTCGCCTTCCAACTTGTCTAACCTATTCGCTCTTACTCTCTACGACCGAAGTAAACGCGCAGCGACGTGTACGGAAGGTGCGCGCGATAGTTCTGCGGCCGGGGCCCGACCACCACGCTTTCGTTGTAGTTGTAATACTGATACCCAACGTTCCAGTCCAGGCGCTTATGCAGCTTAAATGTCAGGCGAGCTTCAGGCGTTTGGAAGCTCATCGGATACGACGTGACGAAGGTTCCCGGTGTTCCAGTCGGATCATCAATGCGGTCGCCCTGTCCAGTGTCCTTGTTGATTCGATAAGCTGCGTAAAGGCTGACGCGTGGGTGGAGCCGCGCGATTGAATCGATAAAGAAGAAGTGGTTCCTCATGAAATACTGGCTGCGGCCCAGCGGATGGCGCACGCTGTTGAAAAAATATTCCAGAACAGCGTCGTTACTAATCCAATGGAAGTTGTAGCCCGTGCTGAAAGACACATTGGAAGTCGCCGCCCAATCAACGGACGACGAAAAGATTCGCGATTTCACGTCTACCCCGAAATCCTGCAGTGACACTCCGGCTATCTCTGACGGATTAGAATTGTTTTTGGTGATGAACGCGAGGTTGAACGACAGGTTTTTACTCGGCGCGTATCTGCTCTTGGCCCGAATGTTTGTGTAATCGTAATTGCCGATGCGCGTGAATACGTTGTCAGCGGTGCCGCGCTCGGCGTCGAAGTAAACAGTCCAATTGCTCGCGGGTCGGGCTCGGAATCCGCCGAAGAATGCATTGGTTCGGTTGTCCTCCACGAGCAAGTCGGAAGTTCGCACCGCCGGCGGTGTCAACGATCCATTCGACCCAAAATTGAATCCGTTAAAGCTTTCTTCGAGGTGACGGCTTCCGTAGCGATACCCAAAGTGTATCGAGTAGCGGGGATTAAACTGGTAGTCAGTTTCGATGGTGTTCTGATATTTGCGATACTTCGTAATCCGCCTCGCATCCAGATTACTGAAGCCCACCGTATCTGTTCGCAAGGTTGCGCCCGATCCGCGCGTGATGGAAAAGAAATCGTTAAACAAAGCGGAGCCGTCGATCTCGAAATCTTCCACGCGAAACGTGTTGGAGATTCTGAATTTATCGGTGGCCATCAAGGTCAGCCCAATATCTCCCAGGGTGCTCGGTCGCGTGGTTGTGCCAGCGACGTTGTAGGTGCCCAGATTCAGCGTGTTGGGCGTGCCAGCAGGCGGTGTCGGGGGCCAGCCGGTAACTCGGGGATTCCAGTTCACACCCGTGAAGCGTTCAGCCCAAATAAATCTTGAGGTCGAATTGCTATGGATGAGGCGTCCGGTGATATCCAGTTTTTTTGCAACCAACGAATGGATGCTGAAACGCGTGAAGTTCACTTCACCGCGAGCGGGCTCCTCGCGATCAAAGCTCGTCAATCGAGCGGCCGTGGGATTGGCATTGGTCCCTGGAGTGGGCCCGAGGTGTATTGACGTGTCGTCACGGAAAAAGCGGAACCCCTGCAGGAAGGAAAAATCAATCGGGCCTAACCTGCCATCCGCGCCGAGCCGAAAATCGTTGGCTCGCGATTTTACCTGCGACAGCATATTGAATTCATTGCCGCCGCCGCGGTAACTGATAAATGCCGGGCCGCGCAGGCGCTCCGGTGAATATCCGAAGTTGAACCTGATCCGTTCGTCCTTAGGCAGCAGAGTCAAATCAAAGTCGCCTAGCTGCATACGCGTGTCCGTGCCATGCTCGCCGGTGACCGGATTGGGTGGCCGGCTGAAGGTGGCCGGGTTAAATACCCAATTCGGATTTGCAAAGCTATTCAGAAATCTGAAATATTTGAAACGCCGATAGCCGCCATCGAAACGATACCACTTCGGGTTCTCCACGCTGAATCGCAACTGACCATTCGGATCTGCTCCCCATCCGCTCGATGTCACCAGCAGACTATCAAATAGTTTTCCCTTACCGTCCCTGGATTTCAACATGAAACTGCTGTCGAAGATGCGTGGACCGGCCTTGTAGTTGAGATCGCTTTGATACTTATTGAGATCGCCATTAACGCGAAGTCCGCGATAGCCGACTTCAATGCTGGAGACGACAGTGTAATTACCCGCGTCCTCTCCCGCTTCGGTCACCTCGTTCTCCTTACTGGCTTCGGGTGACTTTTTCGGGGAGGGGGTGGCGGCCGGTTGTTGGGCTCTCGCAACTGTGCCTACGGTCAGGAAAACTAAAGCCGTTGCCGCGAGAAAATTCTTCAGTTTGCTGTTCATGGCGGTTTCTCTGGTCAACTAGATAAAGATCGACTCCGACTGAAACGTCACCTGAAAAACACCGGACTGGATCGCGATCCGTGGATCTTCATGTGGCAATTGGTGCAACTGGCATATTGCGCATTCAGATTGTGCTGCGGGCCAGCAGGCTCTATCGCGCCGACGTCGTGGGAATTGCTGTGGCACGTCAGACACAACTGGGCCACACGGCTGGTGGTCAACAACCGCGGGTTGGGCGAACCGTGCGGTGTGTGGCATGAGCTACATCCTTCAGTCTTCACTGGGGCGTGCTCGAAAGTGAACGGGCCCTGCTTGTCCGCGTGACACTTCATACAGGCCGCGTCAGCTCCGGTTGCCAGCCTCGTTTGCTTTAGCTCGAAGCCGCCATGAGCATTGTGGCAATCGCTGCACTTCATCGCGCCTTCCAAAACCTTGTGATGAAACGGCATTTGAAACTGGTGTTTCACTTCCGTGTGACAGCCGAGGCAAAGCTGTGGTTCGCTCGTCTTCAGCAATCTAGCCGTCCCAAAGCCCGGCTTTTGAGCGTTTGCTTCGCTGACAAAAACATTGGAGCTGGCCAGGTTCTTACCAGTTTCTGGTGTGTGGCTCGTATGGCAATCGGCGCAGCCGATGTCATTGCGCCAGTGTTCGCCGCGCCGGAAATTGTTGTGTTCCTCACGCCCGGCGTGGCACGTCAAGCAGGTTTCTGAGATTTCTTTCGACGATTTGTTCTTGAAGGAAATGATTTTGGTCGGGTCGCCTTCAGCCACATGTTCTTTGCCCGGTCCGTGGCAGGATTCGCAGCCCGTCACCTTGTTTTTCCAACTGCTAATCTTGGCTAGCTGGGAATGTGAAGTATGCGAAAAGGCTTTGAACTGATCTTCGTGACAGTCTTTGCAGGTCTCGCTACCAACATAATCCTCAGCGCTATGGCTGGCGGACTTGATTTGGGCAGTGGTCGGCGCTTGCGAGGAACCGGTAGCGGTAAGCCAAACGATTACGATGAATAGCGAACCACAGAAGAGCAGTGCTTTGGTAAGTGTTTTCAGTTTCAAACTCGCCTCCTGTGTGTGGGTAGGTTGACTCCTACCACCTTAGAACAACAGCCGATACGATTCTTGGATAAGTTGCCAGAGCGAAGGCAGCGAAATGAAGGATCAAGTAGCGAAACCGGGGCGAGCAGAGTAAGCAGCTCAATCACCGTGCCCTTTCTTCCAAACGCATATCAATGCAATAACACTGGAAACTACCACCTGTCTGTGTGTTAGCACACATACGCTTGATGCCACCGGCAATTGCAATGAACGTGCCGGGGAACGTCGACGTGATTTGACTGCAAAATCGAAGTGGCTGAACACAGATAAGTGGGCAGTTTCCCGCAAGAGTTGCGGAGGTTTACGCAACCTGGAGCTTCCGCAATCACAAACTCCCTCCCCTCCGCGATTCAGCCACTCGGCATAGGCATTGCACGCCCGAGGCTAGTTGCCGAAACTGATTTACCGACGATGCCGGCAACGGAATGGGGTCATTGCCCAATGGAGATTACGATGATGGCAAAAGACGATCGCGAAATTCTTGACCTGCTGAAGGATGAACTTGGTTTTATCGAGAAGGGTGGTTACGGACGCTCGGTTCGCACTCCCTCGAAATCGACCTCAGCCTTCCAGGATTCGTTAACCTGTCTTAATTACGGTTACCCATACCGTGCGCATCCCTGCAACGAATGCCACCTGATCGATTTCGTCAGCCCTGAACACCGCACCGAAGAAATTCCCTGCCATCACATTCCGCTCAACGAGAAGGGCGAGACCATCGAAGATCTTGAACTCGAGGACAATGAAGCAAAGCTCGAGCGGCAGATGATGCTGTGGCTGCGCACCAAAATTAGTGAAATCGAGGAGCAGCGCCTTGGGCCACGGCCGCCAAACGGCTGAAAGTAGCAAAGGAGAAAGTTGATTTCAGCCTAAAGTCCGTAGCTGTTCCAATGGAGGCCGCAGGCGGTTTACCCGGACCGCCTGCGGCCCCGGTTTTTAGAATTCAAGATTAACTCGCAAAGCCTCGACGAGATTACGAAAGATGAACAACAACCAAACGACAACGCGCCAGGTTACGATCGACGGCAACGAAGCCGCCGCGCACGTCGCCTACAAAACCAACGACGTGATCGCTATTTACCCCATCACGCCTTCCTCTCCCATGGGCGAGTTTTCAGATGCCTGGTCCGCTTCCGAAGACAAAAACATTTGGGGCATGACTCCAATTGTGCGGGAAATGCAGTCGGAGGGCGGTGCGGCAGGCGCCGTTCATGGCACACTGCAAACCGGCTCACTCACCACCACTTTCACATCAAGTCAGGGTCTCCTCCTGATGATTCCAAACATGTTCAAGATCGCCGGCGAGCAAACCAGCACGGTATTCCACATCGCCGCGCGCTCCATCGCTACACACGCGCTCTCGATCTTTGGCGACCACAGCGACGTGATGACGACGCGCACCACGGGCTGGGCCATGCTGTTTGGCAATTCAGTACAGGAAGCAATGGACTTCGCCTTGATCTCGCAAGCCGCCACTTTGCAATCGAGAGTTCCCTTTCTGCATATCTTTGATGGCTTTCGCACTTCCCACGAGGTGATGAAGATCGACAAGCTTTCCGACGAACAGATCCGCGCCATGATCGACGGCCAACTGGTGCAGGCGCACCGGGCTCGAGCCCTGACGCCCGACCGTCCGGTGATGCGGGGCACCGCGCAAAATCCGGACGTGTTCTTCCAGTCGCGCGAGCGTTCGAATCCTTACTACCTGGAGACGCCACAGATCGTTCAGGAAACGATGAACAAGTTTGCAGAGTTAACGGGGCGGCAGTACAAGCTGTTCGACTATGTGGGAGCGCCGAACGCGGAGCGCGTAGTGGTGATGATGGGCTCGGGTTGCGGCGCCGCGGAGGAAACCGTCAATGCTCTTTGCGCCCGCGGCGAAAGGGTCGGGTTGCTCAAAGTGCGGCTGTACCGGCCGTTTTCAGTTGAAGGTTTCGTAGCGGCGCTGCCGCAGACCGTGAAAGCCCTGGCCGTTCTTGATCGCACCAAAGAGCCGGGGAGCATAGGCGAGCCGCTTTATCAGGATGTTGTTACTGGTCTCTGCGAAAGTGCAGGCGACCTACCAGCATCTTTCAGCATCCCGCGCGTAGTTGGCGGCCGCTACGGCCTCTCGTCGAAGGAGTTTACCCCGGCGATGTGCAAAGGCGTGTTCGATGAGTTGAAGAAAACGCAGCCCCACAACCACTTTACTATCGGCATCAACGACGATGTCACCCTGACCAGCCTCCCGTTTGATCCAACCTTCGTTACCGAACCTGAAGACCAGGTGCGCGCCATGTTTTGGGGACTGGGAGCCGACGGCACTGTCAGCGCCAACAAGAATTCGATCAAGATTATCGG
>JANMVC010000207.1:0-16777 GCA_031392315.1 Pyrinomonadaceae bacterium
AGTGCCGATCCGCGACGCGAAATCACCAGCGCCAGTGGATTTCAAAGAGGCAGCAGCTTTGCGACGGACTAAGTGGTCCGACGAATTTAGTGCAGGCATAATCGCCAGGTTTGCGTTTCTGTTCTTCTGTTTTCCGAGCGCATCGAGGATTGCCAGCGCCGCGTCATTCTCTTTGTCCTGTAGCGCTAACTTTAATGCATCGCGGAGAGCCTCGATGTTGGTTATGTTGAGCGGCAACTCGCCCATGAATTCAGCCGCGGTCGCACGGATGCCGACATCGGATTCTTTCAAATGCCGGCGCAAAACCTCAGCGAGGTCCGTCGGCTTGAAAGCAGCAAAAGCTCGTAGCACATCGGGAACGGCATACTCGGTGTGCACCCGGACCAGCGTGTTGATCGTGAGGCCGGAGTTGCGATAATCGAGCATCGCGCGCAAGAGTTCCGCAGCCTGCCCCCGAAGCTGTTTGTCCTCCGCCGCGGGGTCGCCGACCGCCGCAATCTGGCCCAGTCCCTGCGCGATGCTTGAAGCAGAGCGCCAATCAATCAACATTGCCTCCTGCACCTTTTGTCGGGGGGTGGGTCCGCTAGTGAGTTGGGCCAGGTAGGTTGCCGGATGAATTCGCGCGAGCGCAATTTCAACCTCCGGCGCCGGGCCCGAAATTGATCTAACTCCAATCAGCCATTCGGAAGCGCGTTTATCGGCCGAGTTCTCTCTGAGACGTCCGAGGGTCGTGGCGATCTCCAGTAGTTCGTTAACCGCTCCCGGCGCATTCGTTGCTTGCAACTTAGAGCCACGTTCGACGAGGGAAGCTGCCGCTCTTGGATCCTTCAGCGAAGTCAGGGCTCTAATCGCGCTGACGCGCACGCGAGAATCCACGTCCTTCATCGCCTTTTCCAACAGCGCATCATAAGAGGGCTTGTCCTCGGTCGCTCCGAGTACGCGCGCGGCGTTGGCGCGTACGACTGGATCCGGATCGGTCAGAAGCAGTTTGCGTAGGAAGACGTTTTCCTCATTAAGTTTGAGCCGCGCGAGTGTGTTTGCAACGTCGGCGCGGATGCGCGGGTCGGAGTAACGCGAAAACATGGCGACTACCGGACCGGCGTTTGCGGGTTTGGCGCGGAGTACTGCTGTCAGTGCCAGTAGAATAGTGAACTCATCAGCAGCGGAGCGCCGGCTCCCTTCGAGCTTCAGCTGCGCAAGGATCACACCAGCCAACTCACGCGAGCGCGCTTCCTGTTCCTTTGGCAGAGCGGCGGCAATTTTGCCCAGCGCTTCGATAGTTCGAGCGCGCAGGGTTAGATCTTCAGATTCCCTCAAGGTTGCCAGCAGCGCGTCAGCGCCTAAAGCGGATTCAACTTCGCCAAGGGCAAACGCGGCCATCGCCCGGACGTCAAAGTTGGGATCCTTTTGCAGTAGGACAATTAGTTCGGCGACAGAACCTTCGTGACCGATTCGCCCGGCGGCCAGCGCGGCTCGGCGGCGCACAGCAGGACTTGGGTTGGAGAACAAGGCCCGCAACTCACTGTCCCACCGGCGATCATCTTCGGCGCGGACGATTCGTAACAGGATGTTTTTTTGGGTAGCCTCGGCTGCGAGCGATGCGGGCAAGACTCTGCTGCGACTCTGCCCCAGGACAGGCGAAGGCGAAATGCAGAGCAGCCCTCCTAGCACTACTAAGCCGAAGGCGAATTGAAGACGATAAGAAGTCGGATCCGCGTTTGGTAGCATGTCGGTTCTGGCTGTCACGAGCAATTTGGATATCGGACGGGGAAAACATTCTATGTATCAGCGAGGCATGTGGATTCTGTCAAGGTAAGGCTGTCGGAGGCTTACGCAAAATGGATCAAAAAAAGGCGCCTCGCCTGGAAAGGCGAAGCGCCAGAAAAGTTTCGGTTTGTTTGGAACGTTAGCTGGCGATGCTGGCAACGTTGGCCACGGCGGTCGAGGTCTTGGCGGCGTCCGCGTTAACCGGTTTCATGCTGCTGGCGTCGAGTGGTTGATCTTCGCGGCTATTAATTTTGCTCTTACCCGTCTCCGCGCTCATCTTTACCATCTTACAACTGCCCTCGAAGATTGCGCCTTGCTCAATCAACAGGCAGGGTGTCTGAATGTTGCCATTCACTTTGCCGGCGCGACCAATTTCGAGTCGCTGCGAAGCAATGATGTCGCCATTGACCGTGCCCTGAATCGTCGCCACGGCTACTTCAATGTTGGCATCAACCTTGCCGTTGGCGCCGACGATCAACGTCCCGCTCGTTGATGAGATCTTGCCCGATAGATGGCCGTCCACGCGCATCAACCCCTTAAAGTTAGCCTCGCCGGTTACCACCGTACCGCTGCCCACAAAGCCACTGAGATGACCTTCCTTTAACTCGCGCGCCACTGTCTCGCCCTCGGTCATTGCCCGAGGTGTGGCCGAATTGTGGTCCGGCTGTGCTTTAGTCTCAGCGGTCGCTCCCTGGTAAGGCGCGAACGGTTTTGGGGTGGCATAGGGTGTTTCTTGTTTTTCGGTGGACACTTCATTTTCTCCCGATTCTTTAGGGTTTTTTCCGATCCTAAGCATAGTAGCCTCCGTTGTTGGGGGGCGCGAGCTTAAGTCACAGATGCCATGCAGACGTTAGTAACAAAAACGACGCGCAAACCTTTGTGTAGTTGGATTAACCGTTGACTTGGCCACTTCAGAATGGGTTACCACCAAGAAATGGGGAAGTCATAATAGACAGCAAAGCCTCCGGTGTCTAGCCTCGCAACCAAATTGTAATGGCACTCGCAAAACGTCCGTGCCGGACCGTCCCGAAAACTATTGAGACATGCGGCCGCGCCAGACCTTGGACAGACCAACCTTGATGAGTTCCCAGGCGGGAGGTTTGACGAGTTCCGGCTTGGGAGTGTCAAAATGGCAAGTGCCCTCGATTATTGCGCCACCGCGGATTTCGAGTGTGGGCGTGTGAATCTCTCCAACCACGACCGCGTGGCTTTCAAGCACAACGTTTTCGGTCGCGGTGATCTGTCCCTTGAAAACGCCGTCGATTACGGCGGTACTAACTTCGATCTTTCCCTGCAACTTTCCATGAGTTGCGATAACGAGGTTACCTTCAGATCGGAAACGCTCGGTAGAGTGGCTGTCGCCGTTCAGCTCCTCGTCAAACTCCCACTCGCCATTCTCGAGATAGAACCCTGGAAGCGATGCAGACGGCTTTTGGCTTCCCAGGTTCTCAACCGTCTCGCACCACTCCCCGAAAGAAGCTCCCGGATCAAATATCGCGTCGGCTGGCGTGTCAACCGTGACACTGGTGTCCGGCGAACGGTCTACTTCTGGGGGAATGCTCATCGTCGGGTTAGAGGTCGAAATAATCGGCAACCGTTATAAGCGGCTCGCCGAAAAGGGCAACAGTTAAACTGAGCGGGGACAACAGAAATCAGTTGAGCCCCGGCAACAATTAATTCACAACGACACTAAGTTCTGGGCGGATGGGGTATTGCAGCGCGGCTCTCCTTAACTCTGAGAACCACCGCGTAGGGTCTAGGGTAGGAAAACCAACGTCGGAAGTCGCAAAGCTGCGCCTAACGGATTCTTCTTTTCTGAAACGACGAAACGATCACCCCAATTACGCGCACGTTACCACAGCCAACCAGCCATATCAAGGATTCAGCCGCAAACCCGTGGAATGCTAGAATGATTCGTTCCCAATACGAACCTTCTTTATGCCGACAGAAAGCAAACTAAAAACGAAACTGCTGCGCGGTGTGGGCAGCGCGATCGAAGACTTCGGAATGATCGAAGATGGCGATCGCATCATGGTTTGTCTCTCTGGAGGCAAGGACAGCTACACGATGCTGGAACTGTTGCTTGATCTCCAGCCACGCGCTCCAGTCAGATTTAGTTTGCTGGCCGTCAATCTCGACCAAAAACAGCCGGGTTTTCCTGCCGCAGTGTTACCAAACTATCTCGAGCGTCGCGGCGTGCCGTTTCGCATCATCGAGCGTGACACCTATTCGATAGTTAAGCGTTTGGTGCCGGAGGGCAAAACCGCCTGTTCTGTTTGCTCGCGGCTGCGTCGAGGAGTTCTCTACAATCTTGCCGTCGAAGAGGGTTGCAACAAGATTGCCCTGGGGCATCATGCGGACGACATTATCACGACGTTTCTGCTGAATCTCTTCTTCGTCGGGTCGCTCAAGGCAATGCCCCCGGTCCTGCGTTCGACGGACGGGCGCAACATGGTCATTCGACCGCTGGCCTACTGCCGCGAATCAGACATCACGGCGTTTGCCGATCTCCAAGGGTTTCCCATTATCCCATGCGACCTCTGTGGTTCGCAGCCCAATCTCCAACGCGCGCGCATCAACCGACTGGTTACCGAGTTGGAGAAAGATATTCCCAACATTCGCAGTTCAATGCTCACGGCATTGGGGAACGCGATCCCGTCACACTTGCTGGACCACAGTTTGTTTGATTTCAAGAACCTTAAGGCGGCAACGGGCGATGTCGAAGCGGAACTGGATTTGGCGGTGGGCCATGTTGATGCAGACTTAAGTCCGGTTCTGGTTTCAATCAGATAACGAGACGAGCGATTCAATGGCGGCTGCGAAGAAGAAACGAGAACTTGATCTCAGTGGCTTCCCGCCAGGCACTGTTACCGAATACTCAACGCTGGTTTGCCTTGCCTGCACGTTTGATATCTTCACCAAACAATTGGGCCTTGCGCCGCGCACCGCATATTCAGAAATCAAAAAGTACTCGCCCACGGTGGCAGAGTTGACTGCGCCGCAGGCATCGCCGCCCTTCTTCGATAGCGAAGAGAAGAATCCGCATTGTCCATATTGCGGCGCGGCCAAGCGCTGGCATGCGCGCCTCGACACGTTTCGGATCGACGGGGGCAAAGCCAGCGATGCCCCGCGGCGGAAACTAGTGAAGGGCCTACCCCAAACGGACGGTCAGTTCCTGGTTGTCGAAGCAAAAAGCGACAAACGGACGGTCTTTTTCAACTGGCTCGACACCCTTGATCAGAATCTCGATCTCGACGAAGCCTGGCTATTGGAAACTACCCGCGCCTATCTCGCGCGTTTGGAACCGAAAACCGATTGGACCGAGGTCTTCGATGGTGTGCGCACGATTCGTCGTTCCAATCGGCTTTCGGAGGGTTGGGAAAGTGACAGTGGCCGCCTGTTTCTGTCGCCTGCGGTCTACAACGAGATTTTGATCATGCAATACCTGGTCAGCCGTTCCCACGTTCATGGCGGCCACACGCTCGAAGGCCGGCTCACCTTGCAGGACCTGATTCGACGGTTGCGTTACGGCGGTTATCTCGAGGCGAAGGGAATTGGCAGCGGCGATCAGTTTGAGACGTTTGAGCAGTTGATCGAAGCGCTGTCTGGCGGTGCAGGCAACATTACCGTCTACCACATCGTTGACCGCACAAACTTCCTCGATAAAGTGAAGTCAGTTTACGCGCGCTATGCGTCGTAGTAGGACAGACATTCCTGTCTGTCCTTAGTAACGCAAACTGTTAGTTTGCGTTACCAACCCACCTGCGTGCCTGGACGTAATGAGAATCGGCCAACCAGAAGAGTCGCAAACTAACAGTTTGCGTTACATCACGACGGACAGCCAGGAATGCTCGTCCCACTAACTACATTTCGCAGGGTCGCGGCGGTAGTGGTGAGTCACCGGCCGGCGGCGTCCAATCCCGATGGCATTGCGCGAGATGATCAGGGTGGGCGGCAATTGGCGGCGCTTGAATTCGTTGGCCGGCGATTCCGCGCGGTTCAGGATATCGTAAACCATCGTCGAGTCATTTCCCGCCGCGATAATCTCTTCCGGAGTGGCCTTGTCCTCAAAATACATTTTCAAGATCGGATCAAGTTGGCCGTAGGGCGGCAGGGATTGATCGTCAAACTGTCCGGGCGCGAGTTCGGCCGACGGACGCTTTTCGATAATGGCCCTGGGAATGATCTCCCGGTCGCGGTTGAGGTGGCGCGCGAGGTCATAGACTTCCGTCTTTAGAACGTCGCCGATCACGGCCAGTCCGCCGTTAGTGTCGCCGTAGAGCGTGCAATAGCCCAATGCGAGTTCCGATTTATTTCCCGTTGACAGCAGCAGACGCCCTTCGTTGTTCGAAATCGTCATCAGCATGTTTCCGCGCAGACGCGACTGTAGATTCTCGGTGGCGTGTGAAGCATTCGTAGCCGTTGGCGGCGGGAGCTTGAGTTCGTCCAGCATCACTTCAAAAGGTTTGTTGATCGGGTGCTCGATAACCTTCATTCCCAGTCGGCGTCCGAGTTCGACACTGTCATCAATGCTGGAACGCGACGAATAAGGCGACGGCATCATCACCGACAAAACATTCTCGGCACCCAACGCTTCGCACGCCAGCGCCGCCACCACCGCCGAATCGAGCCCGCCTGACAACCCGAGTACAGCTTTCGTGAATCGATTTTTGCGAGCGTAGTCGTGGATGCCCAGCACGAGCGCGCGGCGAACAGTTTCCATATCGTCACCAGGCAAACAGCGTTCGTCGGCAACTCCGCACTCAAGATCGACCGTGCCAAAGAACTCTTCGAAGGGTGGCGCCTGGAGGATTATTTTCCCTTCGCAGTCGGCCACGATGCTCGCGCCGTCGAAAATGATGCCGTCGTTGCCGCCGACGAGGTTAACGAAGACGATGGGAAGTTTTGATGTTTTCGCCCGATGCGACACCATCGCACAGCGCTGGCCCATCTTTCCTTTATTGAAAGGTGAGGCGTTGATGGAAAGCAATATTTCAGCGCCCATCGCAATCAGTTCGTCGGCCGGATCGTGATGGTAGAGTCGCTCCTTCCAAAACGTTTTGTCGTTCCAGAAGTCTTCGCAAACGGCGACGCCGAGTTTGCAATCGCCCGCGGTGAATAGGCGCCGTTCGCGCGAGGGCTCGAAGTAGCGCGGATCGTCGAAGACGTCATACTCGGGCAGCAAAGTCTTGTCGGCAAAGCCGATCAATTTCTGATTGCGGATGATGGCCGCGGAATTGTAAAGCCGGCGGCCGGTCGGGAGATCGTTGGGCCGGATCGTCCCGACGACGGCGGTCAGTCCCTTCGTCGCTTCGATGATCCTCTCCAACGGCTGCAAGGCGCAGCGCGCTACGTCGCGATCGAGAAACCAGTCGAGCGACGTGTAGCCCTGGATGGCGGCTTCCGGCAGCACGACGATATCGGAGTTGTCATTGCGGGCTTGTTCGATGGCTCGAATGATCGCGGCAGTATTAGTTTCGTAATCGCCGTTGGTAGTGTTGATTTGTCCGACTGTGACGCGCATGTTTAAAGGCCGCTGAAGATTTCGCTCGCAACTTAGATTTGACTTTCTTGGTCCTAGATATTACAAGTTTCTCGCCGTTTCTAAAATCCGCCCCACCAAAAAAGACGCGAGTTCGCCCCCGCGTAAAGAACTAAACAGGCGAACTTCGAAAGGGATCATTGGATGACACAGTTTCCTACCGCGCGCTCTAAGGACCTAATTATTGAAGAACTACCGGACGAAGTTTTGGTTTATGACCTGACGACGGATAAGGCACATTGTCTGAATCGGACTGCGGCCTTGATCTGGGAAAACTGCGATGGCAAAAACAGTGAGGCCGACATTGCCGCTTTGTTACCAGGGGAGTTTGAATCTCAAATGTCTCGGAAGTCCGTAACACTCGGCTTGGACCAGTTGGCTGCCTTTGGGTTGCTGACAGAAGAGGCAACTGCGCCACCACGCAGACGTCTATCACGCCGCCGGTTGATCCAAAACCTGGGACTGTCGGCCGCACTAGCTTTGCCGCTGATCGTGTCGATCTCTGCGCCTACAGCGGCCCAGGCCGGATCGACCACCGATCCTTGCGTCGCCAATCCACGAGCGGTTGGGTGTCCTTGCACGTTTGACGGCGACTGCGACTCGGCTAATTGCAATGGCGGAACTTGCGGACCCGAACTCTGACCACCAAGCAATTGGTAGCCGCCTGCCGTTTCAAATTGGTAATTCGCTCTTCCGCTCGGGTGTATTCTTAACCCACCTGTTGAGAGCTTCGCGCGGCTAAGTTATAGTTCTTCAGAGCGGAGGGGTCGCATAATTGGTAGTGCAGCGGTCTTGAAAACCGCCGACCGAAAGGTCATGCAGGTTCGAGTCCTGTCCCCTCCGCCATTCTTCTGTCTCGCTCACCCTTACCACTTCTTTTCACTTCTGTCCCTCGATGAAAGATGGTTCCGCCGGCGTCAACATCTGGTGACGCGGAACGGGAGGCGTTGTGAGGACGGCTGCCTAATTGTTAACATGATCGATGTTTCGACGGCTCGAATCATTCCCGAATCATTGGAGTAGCTATTGCAGTCTCTAACCTTCGCGGCAAATATCACCTCCGCAGCCGTAACCTTTCTGGACGCCCCATCGATAATCAGAAGCATCTGGGATTTCCTGAATCGTCCACTCCTTGGTAGTCAGGCGTTCACGGCGATACGTCTGCTGGCCGGCCTGGCAATACTGGTTTTTGCGGTTTTCCTTTCCCGTCGAATAGGCAGTGTGCTTGAAAGGCGAATCGCCAAGCGCGCCTATATTGATCCAGGACTACGTTACACGATTGCTCGGCTTGCTAGTTATTTGCTGATCGTTGTGGGCGTGCTTGCCGGTCTGAAAATGGTCGGCGTAGACATGACCTCGATCGCCGTTATCTTCACCGCTCTATCAGTCGGCATTGGTTTTGGTCTTCAATACCTCGCCGCCGACATCGCTTCCGGTTTCATTCTTCTCTTCGAGCGGCCCATCCGCATCGGAGATCGAATTACGATTGGCGAAGATGAAGGCGACGTGAAGAGCATCAATCTGCGCACGACGCTGGTGGCCACAAACGATAACATTTCGATCATCGTGCCCAACTCGAAACTGGTCAGCCAACGCGTGATCAACTGGTCGGATGGCGATCCGCGCGCGCGCATCGCTATCCCGGTCGGAGTCGCTTACGATTCGAATGTGGAACTGGTGACCGAAACGCTGATCCTCGCAGCCGAGGGTGTGGAAAACGTCCTAACGGATCCAGCGCCGCGCGTGCAGTTTCTGAAATTCGGCGATTCGTCGCTCGACTTTCGCTTGCTCGTTTGGAGCGTTCAGCCCCGCCGCCACTTTGAGATCAGGAGTGATATCAACTTTCGCATTTGGACGCTGTTCCGTGAACGCGGCATTGAGATTCCTTATCCCACTACTGAGTTTCGCATGCGTCCCGACCCCGCCAATCCCATCAACGTCGAGAAACGGCCGACCAATCGAAATATCTAAAAGCCGATTGCCAGAACCGTAAGACAAACGGTAGGCTAACCGAAAGAGAACTGAGTGGCTGTTCATTCAGCCGACGCCAAGCAGTTTACGCAGTCCGCGAATGTCATCAGAAAGCAGCAATAAAATTGGCAATGAGATCAGCCCGTTCACTAAGTCCCGACCGGCCCGCGGTTACTGACAAGCGCGAAGCCATACTGCGCGCGGCAATTCGCGTCTTCGCTCACAACGGGTATTTCAATTCCAAGGTGGCTGACATTGCCAGCGAGGCCGGCGTGGCGGATGGCACGGTTTATCTTTACTTCAAGAGCAAGGAAGAGATACTCCACTCGATTTTCGACCGGAGCATGGCGGAGGCGATTGCCGACGGACGACAGCGGATGGAAAAGATCGTTGACCCGCGCGAACGCTTGCGGACGATTGCCCACATGCATCTCGATCGGCTGGGCGCGAATCGCGATCTCGCGGTGGTGTTTCAGGTGGAACTCCGCGGTTCCACGAAATTCATGGAGGAGTTTTCCGCCGCTGGCTTTGCCGAATACCTGAAGCTGATTAGGTCCACTTTTGAAGAAGGCCAAAGCGCGGGCGTGTTCCGTGCTGAACTCAATGCTAAAGTGGTTGCCAAGATTCTCTTTGGCGCATTAGACGAAATGGCGACGAACTGGATACTTTCAAAACGCCGCTACAAGCTGGCTCCCATGGCCGATCAAGTGCTCGACATTTTCCTGAATGGAGTGACGGCGAAGTGAATATGATCCCCCAAATAGACTTCGCGGATGATGAAGATGCGGGCAGGATGCCCGCGCTCCCAGGTCAATTGGAAATCAAGGCCGCAGCTCCGAAGCGAGTTCCCCTAAGTGCGGATGAACCCACGACGCTGGTGGAAGTGTTTGAGTACGTAGCTCGCGTGCATCAGCGTCCTGACACGATTCACTACAAACGCGATGGCCAGTGGATGCCCATCTCGTCTGACGAGGTGCTGACCAGGGCGCGCCATATTGCCAATGGGTTGCACGCGCTGGGAGTTCGTAGCGGCGACCGCGTTGCAATCCTATCGGAAAGCAGACCTGAGTGGACGTTGGCGGATGCGGGTTGCATGTTTGCCGCGGCTATCGATGTGCCGATCTATCCGACGCTGACGCCGCCCCAGGTTCGTTACATCTTGAAAGACTCCGGCGCGCGCGTCCTGGTGTTGGCAAATGAAGAGAAGTTTCGGCAAATTCGCGAAGTGCTGGCCGAGTGTCCGGCGCTGGAACACCTGGTGTTCTTTGAAGCAGCCAGCGTCGACAGCGCATCGAGCATTTCGCTAGCTGAACTCGAACAACGCGGCCGGGAACTGGAATCACAGCAGCCCGATCTCATCAACAACATCGCCCACGCCATCAAGCCTGACGACCTGGCTACGATCATCTATACCTCCGGCACCACCGGCGAGCCGAAGGGCGTGATGCTCTCGCATGCCAACCTGGTCTCGAATTTGGTGGACTCTTCGGGACATCTGCAGTTTGGCAAGGATGACAGCGCGCTTTCGGTGCTCCCGCTTTCGCATGTGCTCGAACGCATGGCGATGTACATGTATCTCTACCACGGCATGGCGGCCTATTTCGGCGAGTCTCTCGAAGCGATAGGTATCAACCTGCGCGAGGTGAGACCCACGATCTTTGTTGGCGTGCCACGCATCTTCGAGAAAATCTTTGCCAGGGTGAAAGAGAAGACGGCCGAGAAAGGCCGGGTAAACGTAGCGCTACTCAATTGGGCGGTGGATGTAGGCAAGGAGTTTGCGAGGCGCAATATCGCCCGGGAGGCCATCCCGGCCTGGCTCGGTTTGAAACACAAGATTGCGGACAAACTAATCTTCTCAAAGATGCGCGCCGCTTTGGGTGGACGAATTCGCCTCCTGGTTTCCGGCGGCGCGGCCCTGCCCGAGGAGCTGGCGCTGATCTACATTGGCGCCGGGCTTCCCATTGTGCAGGGTTACGGATTGACGGAAACGTCGCCGGTCATCACCGCCGGAATAGCTGAAGACAATCGCGTGGGAACTGTAGGCAAGGCGATCGGCAATGTCGAAGTTCGCATCGCGACCGACGGCGAAATAGAGTCGCGCGGTCCCAATGTGATGCAGGGCTATTACAACAAACGTGAGGAAACTCGGGCGGTGTTTACTGACGATGGCTGGTTTAAGACCGGCGACATTGGCACCCTGGATGAAGACGGTTTTCTGCGTATCACCGATCGCAAGAAGGAACTTTTCAAAACGTCGGGCGGCAAATACATCGCGCCGCAACCACTGGAGCAGATGATCAAGGGCTCGCGTTTTGTGAATCAGGTCGTACTTGTCGGCAACGCCCGCAAGTTTCCGGCGGCGCTGATTGTGCCTGACTGGGAGCGAGTGGAATCCTACGCGCAGTTGAAGGGGATCAAAGCTTCTGGACGGGCCGAACTGTGCAAGCATCCGCGAATCATCGATCTGTTTGAGCGACAAGTGGCCGGACTAATGCCGGACCTGGCGCAGTATGAACGGGTGAAGAAAGTGGCGCTGCTGGAAAACGAACTAACGATCGAGGGTGGCGAGTTGACGCCGACCTTAAAGGTTAAGCGCCGCGTCGTTGACGAAAAATACCGCGACGTGATCGACGAGCTTTACTCAGGCGGGGACAATTGATTGCGCAATGCGATCGCGCCACGGGTTCTCCCGACGCAGGCTAGCGCACGCGGACACTAAACTTCGCCAGAATTCGATCGGCGGCGTCGCGCGCTGCCTGGTTCAAATAATAATCGCCCTCGATATCGGAAGTGCGGCGGTCGAGAATGACATTCCGGTTTCGGTTCCGGGGGTAGGTTGAACCAGACGTGTGGACCTTGGCCGTGACGGGCGCAAAGACCGTGTATTCGATGTAGAGGTTGTTTGCTGTTCCACTCTGTCTGGCGCCCATCGTGTCCTCCCTGATTTGCAACCAAACCACATACGAATCCTTCTCCGCCTTCGCCAGTTTGATCGCATCGCTGCGCGTCATCTCACGATGCGTGGCGTCTACCTTGATCCCCTCCGGTTCGCCCAGTCGTTGGGCGCAGCTTCTTCTGACGCCGCTCGTCGCGTTCAGCGACACACCCGAGAAACTATCCACCTGGCCCAGGCCGAGAATAAATCTCAGTGCCGGCTGCGAACTCTGTTTCGCCGGCGTGGGTGTCGGCTCCGGTTCAGGAATGGTCGGGACCACGGTCCTGGGCTTGGCCACGCGCCTGCCGGACTGGGCAGTCGCAGTGGAGAAGCAGCTTAGGCCGAAAATAATCGCGAAGCTGACCGCGAGGGTGCGCAGTAGTTTTGATCTATGGGTCATCGGAACGCTTTCGGGGAGATTGCACCGATCTTTCTGGCTGGGAAGCGATTGATTGTAACACCGGCGGCGCAATCTGAGTTCAATGTTTGGTAGACTTGAGAAATAGTTTGGTCAGTTAAAAATTGGGAGACACGTCAAAACATTGCGTCCACTGATAATCACCAACGTTCGCGAACAGGCGCGGGCGGTGCGTTCATTCGATCTGATGCCGGAGGGCGCGACGGGAACTCACGGCGTCGCATTTGTTCCGGGCCAAGTGGCCGTGCTCGAAGTGGCGGGCGAGGCGCCGGCGTATTTCGCGTTTGCGAGTGCGCCGGAAGAACACGATTTGGAAGTGCTCGTAAAACAGAAAATGGGCGCGAGCAATGTGATTTTTGAGATGCAGCCCGGCTCCAGAATTAATCTGCTGGAGGTGACGGGCCACGGCTTTGCTCTCGATGAACTGCGAGGTAAGGACCTGATTTTTGTGGCGATGGGCACGGGTGTGGCGCCGCTGCGTTCGGCCCTGCGGCATGTGTTGAATCGGCAGGACGACTTTGGGCAGTTGATCGTGCTCTATGGCGCGCGCACGCCGGATGATTTTTGCTTTCGTGACGAGACGGAAGGGTGGCAACAAGCGGGAGTGGAACTGCGTCAGGTAGTCTCAAAACCCGACGGCCACGATTGGTCAGGCCCCACGGGTTACGTGCAGTCGCTGCTGGATCATGTATTGCCGGATTTGAAATCTCCAGTGGCGCTCATCTGCGGTTCGCCGGAGATGATTGAACAGACGCGCGGGCGGCTGGGGCAGATGGGATTTGCGCCGGGCGAGATCCTGACAAACTATTAATCGGCGCGCAAGAAACCAGGTTCACGCAACCACTCTACGGAGAGCTTCAGCCGCCTAAACGGTTGAGCTTTACTTGTCTTCGGGGTCGGACTTCGAGGGCGGGAATAGCCATTTAGCGGCAAAGTGGAACAGCCCGATGACACTCACCGTCGTTGAAGTGATGAAGGCGATTATGACTTTGTCGGACAGTGTGAACCCGCTATATTGAAATCCCGCAAAGCCCACAAAGGCGATAACCACGACTAGCCATAACACCGTTAAGCCGAAAAGAAGCCCAACATACCACTTGCGGACGACATGAAGATTTTCCGATCGCTTCAGTCTTACTCTTAATCCTTCGACTTCTAGTGACCTTACTTCGAGCGTTAATAGATCGAAGTCGGGCACCGCGCCTTCGGCGTTTTCTTCTTCAGCCGCCTCGCCGATAGCCTGATCGAGCGCATCGGCAGGGATTGCCTGCCCAGCGTCATCAAAGAAGAATTCTCCGCTCTTAGGCTTCGACGGTGGTCTGTTGCTTGAGTCTTCCGGCATTGAGAAGTTCGCGGTAATACTGCGCTATCTTTTGGTTAGGAATTTCTACTTTCTGATTTCCGGCGCTGCCACGCGTTTCATCCCACGGAGTATTCGGTTTGTGGGTTAGGGCAGACAGTTGGGGCCCCGAGAACTTTCCGTAACTGTTCCACACGCCGCGTATCACTTTCCAGCCCGGACTTTCCTCTTCGATCGGCGGCGTTTCGGTGAAAAGCGGTCTTTTCACTTCCCCAGAGCCATACTGTTTAAGTTCCTCGTAAAGAGGGGGCACGACCGGACCGAACTGCCAAGCGAATACTTTGTCTCGAAACAAAGGCTGTGAAAGGAGAGCCAAGCTATATCCGTGAGCGATGTAGACCAGCTTTTGAAGTTGTAGGTTGGTCAGACGCGTCCGTTCTTGCTTCGCCAGCTTGATGAAGGCGTTGGCTACGGCTTTAGCATCGTGATTCATGCACGAGACTATACTACTAAATCTGTTCAGCGAGAACGGCATTAGGAGGACTTACCTTCGAGATGGTTGTCGTAGGCTATCTGAAAAGCTCGTAAGGTCAACGCCTCTCGTTTTGCGAGCCTTTTCTCACGATCTTCGGCCGTTTCAGGGTTCTTGTAGTGGCGTCGTGCGTGCTGCTTCCCGTTCGAACTGACAGTCTCCTCTGTCCCCGAAAATCTAGTTAACTGTGGGGCAAGCTGCGTTCTGTGGCGCGCTGACTTTATCGCAACTGGTTCATTCTTCGTTGGCACGTGTGCTATTCGACTGACATCAAGCCTGCAACTTGGAATTCTGCACACGCTGTCAGTGAGGGGTCAACCTAAAGCGACTTAAGTTGCCGCGCTTCTTTTTGCAAGAAAGCTGGTAGCCTTCCCGCATCGTGATTGCTACGGTATTATTTCGCCGCCAACCCTCAGTTTCCAGGAGAAGAAGATGATTTCAGTTACGCCTAAAACCAGCTACTGCTCTCGATCCGCTTTGTTGTTTATCGCCGGCGCAATTTTTTTCAGCGCCTCGTTAACTTTCCCGTTTCGCGTTAGTGCTCAAGTTGGCCAAGGCAAAGTCCCGCTGACACACGAAACGATGTGGATGATGAAGCGCGTCGGCGCTCCGAATCCGAGTCCTGATGGCAAGTGGGTTGTCTTCTCTTTGGTCGAACCGGCGTATGACGAAAAGGACCAGGTCTCGGATTTGTGGATTGTTCCGGCGGACGGCAGCGCGAAGCCGCGGCGGTTGACGTTTACTAAAGGCGGCGAGTCGGGGACGGCGTGGAGTCCCGATAGCCGCCGGCTCGCTTTCTCCGCGAAACGCGAGGGCGATGAGGTTGCACAAATTTATGTGTTGGACGTGATCGGCGGTGGCGAGGCCGTACGCCTGACTTCGCTCTCCACCGGCGCGCGCGCACCGGAATGGCGGCCTGATGGCAACGCGCTACTTTTTACCAGCACAGTCTTTCCTGGAGCTGCCGACGAAGAAGCTAACAAGAAGATCGCCGCGGAACGCAAGGCGCTGAAATACCGTGCGCGAGTTTATGAGCGTTTCCCGATTCGAAACTGGGACAAATGGCTTGAAGACACGCAGGCGCATCTGTTTGTTCAAGGGCTTGAGCCGGGGGCGAAGGCTCAAGATCTGTTCGCGGGCGCGAAGCTTTTGCACGAGCCGGGCTTCGCCGGTCGCATAACCGATTCGGGAGAGGAATTCGACGCGACCTGGACGCCGGATGGTGAGGCAGTCGTCTTTGTCGCGACCACGACGCGCCACACCGCCGCGTATGCCAACGTCAAATCGGGGTTATTCAAAGTAGCAGCCACCGGCGGCGAGCCCGTTAAGTTGAGCGCCGATGCGGAGAGTTTTAGCCGTCCGGCTTTCAGTCCCGACGGCCGCGCGCTTTATGCGATCGCAACTATCGAAGGCAGCAACGGCAAAGTCTACAACCTCGATCGCCTGGCGCGCTTCTCCTGGCCCAATCTCGGTTCCGCCGCAATTCTTACTTCCGCATTCGATCGCTCAGTCGGGAGTTACGCGCTAACATCGGACAGCAAGACGATCTATCTCTTGGCCGAAGAAGCCGGTAACGAAAAGCTGTTTACTTTGCCGGCGAGCGGCGGCGAAGTGCGGCTGGCAATGGACATGACGCGCGGCGTCTACACGAATCTACGGATACCGCGGAAGGCGTCGTCCGCCATCGTCGTTGCCAGTTGGGAAAGCGCGATGAGTCCGCCGGAGATTTTTCGGCTGAACCTGAACGACAAGACTCAGCAAGCACTGACGACTTTCAACGCCGAACGCACCGCACAAATCGACTGGCAGCCGGTGCGGCACTTCTGGTTTACCAGCAAGGCCGGCAAACGCATTCACAACATGGTCGCGCTGCCGCCAAATTTCGATGAGAAGAAAAAGTATCCGCTGCTGGTCGTAATGCACGGTGGGCCTTACAGCATGTGGCGCGACAATTGGGGACTGCGTTGGAACTATTACATGCTGGCGCGGCCGGGCTACGTGGTGCTGCTGACCAACTACTCGGGTTCAACTGGGTTCGGCGAAGCGTTTGCGCAGAGCATCCAGGGCGATCCATTCAAGGGACCGGCGCAGGAGATCAACGAAGGCGCCGATAATGCGATTCGCCTTTATCCGTTTGTCGACGGCGCGCGCCTGGCAGCGGCCGGCGCCAGCTATGGCGGACACCTCGCGAATTGGCTGCAGGGAACGACCACGCGTTACAAAGCCCTGATCAGCCACGCGGGTTTGATCAATCTTGAGTCGCAATGGGGAACGAGCGACACGATCTATTCGCGTGAAGTTAGCAACGGCGG
>JANMVC010000257.1:0-8237 GCA_031392315.1 Pyrinomonadaceae bacterium
ACGCGATCCACCTCGTTGTTCTTACGCAGTTGCGCCACGAATTGCCGGCTCCCGTAAGTGTTATCGGGAGCGCCCGGCTTGCTGCAATCGTTCCAGCCTTCGCAAAAAGCTTCTTCGCCGTCGAAGAACACCAGCCAATAAGTCAACTTCGGTTTCTGTGGGTTTGCGGCGAGCACTCGGCCAATTTCCAGCAGCGTGCCGACAGAAGAACCAGGATCGTTTGCGCCGACGAATCGCATGTCCTTGTAATACTTCGAGTCGTAGTGGCTGGAGATGATGATCACTTCCTTCGACTCGCCAGGAATCTCGGCGGTGAGGTTGACCATCTGCTTCTCACCAATCGGAGTTGACGCTGAAAACTCGCTCGTCGTCACGGCCAGGCCAGACGATTTCAACGAACCGATCAAATACTCGCGAGTCTTTGCCAACTCCGGCGAGCCCGGAATCCGCGGTCCGATCTCAACCTGCTTTTTCACATGCTCCATCGCGCGCGCACCATCAAACGCGCCTGCTCCCGTCGGCACTGCGGGGGCAGAAGCTGAGGGCTTTTCTGAAACGCCGGGCGAATTAGCCGGTCGGTCCTTGCCGGGACAAGCGATAAATAGCAGCGGCAGGATCAGCAGGCATAGCGTGCTTGCCGAGTCGTTAACCGATCGGCGCGCAGCGTTGTATTGTTTTCGGAAACGAGTCATCAAAATATTCGTCACTTGGATTTGGCGGACTAATGTCGGGCTCGGGCCGTAGCTACTCTACCGCCTGCCGCCGCGGTTTTCTGCTTTCCCTTTACCTTCGCAGCGCGGCGACAATCAGCGCAAAGCCCGATGATTCGATGGAGATGTTGAGTGATTTGAAAATGATGTTGCGCGGCGAGTTTGTCCTGGAGCGCCTCGAGCTCAGCCGAAAAAAATTCAATGATGCGGCCACACTCCGAACAGATCATGTGATCGTGATGTTCATGCTTGTAGTTGTGTTCGTAGTGGGTCAGCCCGTCGCCAAAGCGTACCTCGCGCGCCAGTCCCGCTTCCGTTAGCAGCTTGAGCGTGCGATAGACCGTAGTCTGGCCAATGCTCGCGTCTTCTTTCTTGACCAACTGATAGAGATCTTCGCTCGATACGTGTTCCTCCATGCGGAGAAACGTATCCAGAATCAGGTCGCGCTGGGCCGTGCGCTTGAGGCCCTTGCTCTGGATGTGTTTGAGAAAAACTTCCTGCTCTTCAGTCATTGGAAATCTGCCAGATTCGCCGCCGTTGCAAGTGTGAATCTACTCGGAAGCGAATTCTATCATCCGAAGCCATGACTGGAAACCATGGCTGGGAAGAATGGCGGTCGGCGTGGTATTTTGGCGCCACGTGCCGGGGTGGCGGAATGGCAGACGCTACGGACTTAAAATCCGTTGACCGTAAGGTCGTGCGGGTTCGACTCCCGCCCTCGGCACCACTACTAATCTCACTGTTATCACGACTTTCATCGTCTAAGCCCTGACCATTCTCTAGCCCCCAAAACACCGATGGGGGCTAAGATGGTGACACTTCTTTAACGAGCTTTCCTCTCTCACCTGATAACAACAACTCCATTGGCTCCTCGGGCTTGCAGATCCCACGAAAAGGACTGCGGCGAAGTCGTGAGTCTTTCGGCAAAGTAATCGCCGTCGAGTTACCGAAGCACTTGACAGTCGCCGTGCTAATCTTAGAATCAAATCTAAAGTCACTGATGAACTTTTTAGTCCCGAATGGAAACTTCTGCCAAGCTACTGGTTGCCCTGAATCTTTTGGGGGTCGCGCAAGCTCTTCTCCTGGCTGCGGCGTTGCTCAGTGTCAGACGCGGCAACCGAATCGCTAACCGACTGCTGGCCGCGTTTGTGATCGTGATTGCCATCGGCGTCGGTGGAGCGACTATGGCCTCCGATCGGTTCATTCCCCTATACCCGCATTTGCTCAAGATTCAAGATCCCTTTTACATTCTCGGCGCGCCTTTGCTTTTTCTCTATGTTAGAACGCTGATCAAAGGCAGCGCCGGATCAGGAAGGAAGGACCTCTTCCATTTCTTCCCGTTCGCCCTGTGTCTGCTTTATTTGCTTCCTTTTTATTTTCAAAGTGGCGCTGCCAAGCTCGTTTCTGTCGGTTCGCATTTCGACTATTGGGCGCGATGGTCAACCATCAGATCTACGACGCTCATCGTTCAGTTCGTTATTTATCTGTCTCTTATTGGCTGGATGCTTGTGGCCTACTCGCGAAAACTCAAGCATCAAGCCTCACCGGCTGAAAAGTCTGTCCTCTTCCAGGTTCGATTTATGCTGGCTACCCTCACGGTCGTTTGGGTCATAGGAGTTCTCAAATTCGTGCTCACCATGATCTTCCCTGCTTATGACACTCAGACGGTAGATCTGCTGATTCCTGCCAGTCTTTCGGTGTTCGTGTATGCGATGGGTTATATAGGACTGAGAAGACCGGAAGTGCTAACGGGGAGGGAGGATTTACCGTCTTCACCCCGAAGGTATGAAAAATCAACTCTCACCCTTGAGCGATCTGACACTTATCTTCAGCGGCTTCGCGACCTGATGAACACCGAGAAACCATACACGGACGGCGGGCTCACGCTCCAGAAACTGGCGAAGGCTGTGGCAATTTCACCCCACCACCTTTCGCAGACGATCAACGAGCAACTCAACCAAAACTTCATCGACTTTATCAACACCTACCGGATAGAAGAGGCCAAACGGATGCTGGGCGACCCGGCAAAGAAACATTACTCGATTCTGGCAGTGTCAGAAGAAGTCGGCTTCAACTCAAAGTCGGCTTTCAACACGGCGTTTAAGAAGCATGCCAATATGACTCCTTCCGAGTTTCGCAAAGGTATCGCTCCCAACGGCCAGCCGTGAAATTCACACTCTGGACGCTCGAACATGCCGGCCGCAGCCCAAAACTCCTCTTTCAGACCAAGTCAGAACTCTAGCAGGCACGACCTTATAAATCAGGGCGTCTTTCGTATAAGTCAGGACGACCGTTGATAGGTCGTGCGGCTCTAATCCAGCAGCACCACTTGGTCGAGCAGAATTAGCCGACTCTCCCTGAAGTCCTTTCTTCCAGCTTGCTCAATCCGGGTTCCATGAGGGCAGCGCGTGGGGCGGTAGACCGCGGTTCCCACGTTCGCAGTCCGCGTGGGGTGGGAGTCCTCTGCCGTGTATGGGGGCGCAAGCGTCGATTTGCGGCGTTTCTTGAAGTCAACCTGTTCTAAAACTTAGTGGGAGAAACATAATGTTAAGAAACGCCTTCTGTTCTATGTGTCTAGTATGTCTTGTTTTCTTGCCGGTAATGGCCCAGGACATCCCGAAAGCCGAAGTGTTTGGCGGCTACTCGTGGGCTGGCGGGAACTTTCATGGCTGGAATTCCTCTGTCACGGGAAATGTAACCAGGGGATTTGGAATAGTTGCCGACTTTAGTGGTCAATACGGGAGTGAGCTTCAGGGTCCGATTCTGGTAAAGCAGGATGCGCATTCAGCTCTTTTCGGGCCGCGCTACTCCTTTCGCGGGAAGAGATTCACTCCTTTTGTCTACGGACTGTTGGGGGTTACGCGATTTCACGAAAGCGCAACCGTCTCAGCTCAAAAGCTTTCCGCCTCTGACACCGGATTCAGCTCTGCGCTGGGAGCCGGTTTGGACGTAAAAGTGAACGACCGCGTAGCTATACGCGCATTCCAAATCGACTATTTTCGTCCTAACTTTTATGGCGAAGCTCACCACCGGGGACGGCTTGCGTTTGGCGTCGTTCTACATCTGGGCAAAAGGTAGGTTTGCTTACTCAGGAGATTCGAATGAAAGTGCGCTCGCCCTACTTTGTCTTTTGCCCCCAGGCGCTGCTTCAGTGCGTCGTCTACGGTCTGACCCGCATCAGCTCTAAGTCGAGTTGGTCAATAGTAGTTTCTCAAGAAGGCGCGTACAGTAGCTTGCTCAATTCTTTTCCTTCTCGATTCCCGAAACACAGGAATAAATGAAAGAACTAGACAGGACCCGCCTAGCTCAGGCGGTCAAGAGCATAGTGTGCTTGCGTTCCAGAGGCCTACACCCGCTGGCGATACTTCTGTACCTTATCGCCGTTGTGACGAGCATCAGCCTTTTGTTCGATGGCAACTTTCGCGCAAGGGCCGCGCAATATGGAGCAAGCGGTGTCGAAACGTTAGTTCCACCGGTGACTAATCCTCCCCGGTTGGCTTCATTCAGCCCAGTGCTATCAAAACCCAGTCCGTCCGAAGATCACCCCTGGAAAATTGAAGAAAAAGACTCTATCAGAGGTCATAACAAGGCCGAGGTAGTTCCACCCTTCCACCGAAAACTGAGTCTCGATGAGGTCGCACAAAGGAAGTTGCTTCGTCGCGCTCCCATGGAGCAAACAAAAGCGGCGAGACAAACGACAGTAGTGATGACGTTGCCAATGCCGGATGGAACACTGGCCCGGTTTCGTGTTGAGGAATCGCCAGTGATGGCGCCCGAGCTCGCAGCTCGGTTTCCCGCGATTAAGACGTATCGTGGTCGCGGTCTTGACGATCCAACCACCACCACGCGTTTCGATATGACTCCCGCCGGATTTCACGCCATCGTGCTCTCGGAGCGCGGGACAGTAATCATTGAGCCGGCCGCGCATGGGCCAGCCGGCAAGTATGTTAGTTATGACCAGCGCGATGCGCCGAAAGATGGAGGCTTATCGAGTTGCGTTGCCTATGGCGCCGAACAGGCGGTGATGACTAAACCGGAAAGCAAACAATTGGCGCGCAGCCGTTCCGCAAGTTCCAGTACGGCTACCGGCTCGACGCTGCGCACTTACCGGCTGGCACTTGCGGCAACCGCTGAATTCACTCAAACATACGGCGGCGGTACAGTTGCCGGGGCATTGAGCACGATAACCACAATGGTCAATTCCGTTAACGCCATCTACGAGCGCGACCTCACGATCCACCTAACCTTGATTGCTAACGAGACCTCGATCATCTTTACGAACTCAGCAACAGATGGATACACCAGCAACAGTTCCACCACATTAATAAACCAGAATCAAACGGTCTTGGATCAACGTATCGGTTCGGCTAACTATGATGTTGGCATGGTCCTTGATGGTCACGTCCACGGCACCGTACCTGGTTTCGTTGCCCAGGGAGCGGGTCAGCCTCAAAGCGTGTGTAGCAGTTCGCAAAAAGGCAAGGGCGTCTCAATATTTCGGTCCACTGATCCGACCTCGATCCACGGCATCTATACCGTCGCCCATGAGTTGGGTCATATGTTTGGAGCGCTGCACACGTTTAACAGCACGGCGGATGAATGTGGCCCCAGCCGTTTTCCTCAGGCTGCTTATGAACCGGGAAGTGGCTCGACCATCATGGCCTACAGAGGCGCCTTCCTGCCAAACGGGAACTTTTGGCCCCTCTGTACCGCCGCCGACGAACTCCATTCGAGTGACACTTACTTCCATGCCGCGAGCATCGAACTGATCGTTAACTTCACGACATTTGGCAACGGCAGCGCCTGCTCGGCCGTGACGGACACGGGAAACAATCCGCCAAATGTTGATGCCGGAGCGGACTATACGATTCCCGCCAATACACCCTTTGCGCTTACCGCGACTGCCAGCGATGCCGAAGCAGACGCCCTAACCTATTGCTGGGAAGAATTTGATTTAGGAGCGCCCGGTCCGCCGCACACAGATAACGGCGACCGGCCAATCTTCCGTTCGTTCGCGCCGGTGGCGAGCCCCGCGCGCACGTTTCCGCAGTTGCCCGACATTCTCTCCGGCACTCCAACTTTCGGCGAGTCGCTGCCGACGACAAACCGGACAATGAATTTCCGCATTACAGTCCGCGACAACCATTCGGGCAGTGGTGGCGTGAACGCCGGCCAGATGCAAGTTAACGTTGTTAGCGGCGCACCCTTCGCTGTTACCGCCCCGGGTTCTTCGACGAAGTGGACAGCCGGTTCGAATCAGGTTGTCACCTGGGACGTCGCCGCTACGTCAAGTGCACCGGTCAGTTGCGCAAATGTGCGGGTGTTGCTCTCCGTGGATGGTGGCAACAGTTTCCCGTTCACCCTTGCAGCGAGTGTCCCCAATAACGGTGCCGCGACAATTAGCGTTCCGAACACGCCAACTTCCACCGCCCGCGTTAAAGTTGAAGCTATCGGCAATATCTTTTTTAGTATCTCGCTTCCGAACTTCACTATTACGCCTAACAACACACTCCCGCCGACACTGCTGAGCGAAGCAAACTCGAATCGTGCGGTGGCGCTGGATTCTGTGACGTTCATGAGCAGCCCTTTCCCGCTTACAAGCACTCATAACTTCAGCCTGGATCTGCGCACCCGCGTCACGCTCTTTGCAATTGGGTTGGAGTTGGCGCCGGGCGAAAATGTCTCCGTAGTCACCGCTCAAGCCGAAGACTCAGCGCACAGAATATATCCGCTAACGATTGAGTACCTCGGGAAAGTGCCAAATTATGATTGGCTGACACAGGTTAATGTCAGACTGCCGGACGGACTTGCCACAGCCGGTGACCTCTTAGTAAGCGTGAGTTTGCGGGACGCAGCCAGCAATAAAGCCGTCATCGGAATTCGATAGTTTCAATCCGCTCTACTCAAAGATTAAATACTTATGTATTGGCCCGTAGGTTTCTCGATGCCGTGGGCCACATGACGAATATCATTCCCGTCCGGCCCTCGGCATCATTCCCAATCGCAACATCACTTTCGAAGCACAAGCGTTCAGAGTGCAAGCCTTAGCTTGCGTCTTTGCACAAAAACTGCAACCTGAAGGCTGTACTCTAAGCGCCTGTTTGGTGGCTGAATTCCATGGCGGCCTTCAGTAGTTCCAGCAGCAATCAAACTCACGTAGCGGCCAAATTCATGCCGAAGGCAAACTTCCACGCCGCGCCTTCCTTAACAAAAATTGACACGCCCCAGATGTCAGTTCCTCCTATCTCCTGACCGCCGCAAGTGCCCTCGGCTGTGCCCTTGCGAGTGAGCATTTCGACGTTCGGCGAAAGCGCCGTGGCGAACCCATCAGTGACGCTGACGCTTTTGACCTGGCACAAGGTCCCGGTCCAATCCTTCATCGCCTCGGCCCTGGTTGCGAAGTAGGTGCCGAAGATGTTCACAAAGGAAACGTCCCTGGCCAACAGCTCATCGAGCTTTTTGGCGTCCTTTGCCTTCCATGCTTCCCATAAGGCGAGTTCGACTTTGACGAGCGCGTCAGTGTTGGCGCCCGGGTTGATGTCGCGCGTGGTGTTGGCCGGAGCAGCGGTGTTAGCAGGCGTAGTTGAATTAGCCGCAGTCTTGTTATCCTGCTTCGGCGCTTCTTTTTTGGTCGCAGCCGCGGGCTCTTTGGTCGGAGCGGCGGGTGCTTCCTTCGCCGCATTCTTCGGATCGACGATCACATTCTCGCCGTGGAACACCGCCTGCCATTTGTCGCCACTGCGGACCCAGATGCTGGCCGAACGGACCGGGCTCGGCAACTTCGCACGCTTGCCGTCAGGACCGTCGCACGTGCCGTCCCAGGTTGCCTTGTAGATGAGGGCATACGTGTCCCGGTCGATCATCGACATCGCAGGCTCGCTCAGCTCCATTGACTTGATGTCACACTTGACCGAGGCGATCATCTTAACGGTTGCGGCCTTCTCCATCCGCTGGCCACCGCCGAGAATGACAAACTTGTCGCTTAGCATGCCCTCAAAAAACTTCGCGTCGCCCTTCGAGTAAGCCTCATTGGCCTGTTTCTCAAGAGCCATCAACGCGTCCACGGTCGGCGCGGCCGCAACCGTTTTGGTCGTATTTGTGTTTGCAGTATTTGCTCCGGTGTTACCAGCCGGACCTCCGCATGCCGCGAACAGCGTCGCCGCAGCAGCCAATAAAATAAACATGGGGATTTTTTTCATAACAATTCTCCTAACAGGTACCAGTCCATTCACGCTGACAGCGTTTGGTAACCAGGCTTGAACTCCCAAATTGAATCCGCTAAAAAAACCAAACTCCCGTGGGTTTGAACAAATCGAAACCACTTATTCAGAGTTTCTTTCAACTTGAAGCCCCACTGGGACAAACTGAAGTTTGTCAGACACGCGCTAGTGCGGTTGCATATCTACCGCAGGTATTTGTTAAAGAACTCGAGTGTGCGCGTCCAGGCCAACTTGGCGGCGCCTTCGTCGTAGCGCGGCGTGGTGTCGTTGTGGAAGCCGTGCTGTTTGCCCTCGTACATGTGCAGCG
>JANMVC010000287.1:0-3094 GCA_031392315.1 Pyrinomonadaceae bacterium
GGTTGCGCCGCTTGACAGGATTTCCAGTCTGGTGGTAAGTAAGTACTTACTTTGGCCGTCGGGGCTCGGCGAGGGAACGATTTATTGAATAAAGAAGCGACAATCAGGAAAGCCGTTGCAGGTGGCGCGAGTTTGACCCCAGTGACGACGCGGATGGCGGCCGAAGACCGGCGCCATCAGATTTTGCACGTAGCCGTGACCCTTTTTTCCCAGCGCGGATTCGGCGGCACCACTACGAAAGAGATCGCCCAGGCGGCGGGCGTGTCCGAGGCCATGGTGTTCCGGCACTACGCCACCAAGCAGGAACTCTATACCGCCATCCTCGATCACAAAGCGTGCTCCGGCGACCAAATGAATCCGGAGGAAATGGTTGCCGAGGCGCTTAAGCAGAAAGACGACCGCGCCGTTTTTGAGCGACTAGCCCTGGGCGCACTCGAACATCACGAAACCGATCCCGAGTTTCAACGTCTGCTCCTGCATTCAGCTCTGGAAAAGCACGAGCTGGCAGAAATGTTTTTCGAGAAGTTTCTGCGCCGCGTTTATGAGTTGCTGGGCGGTTACATCGCCGAGCGGCAACGCGACGGTGCGATGATCAAGATTGACCCGGCGATTATTGTGCGCGCGTTTATCGGCATGATTATTCACCATTCGCTTAACAACAATCTTTGGGATCCTGAACGCCGGCTGCTGAACATTTCGAATCAGGAAGCGGCGAAACAATTCACCGAGATTCTGCTCAACGGAATTAGTCCCGGCAGCAAGGCGACTCCGCTGGCAGATTCTGCCAGAAGCGCTGCGCGCAAGCATTCCACAAACGGTCTTTCGAGAAAGAAATAGTCAATGTCAGCATGGTCATCTCCGCAACCTTTGCGGTCTTTTTCGTTTTTGTTGCTGGTTGCCCTCGTGGCGGGCCTGCTGCTGGCGGCAACTTCCTGCGGCGGCTCGAAGGCAAACGTGCGAAACGACGAATCGAACGCCGCGTCGCAGCCGACGGTCGTCGATGTGACAACCACGTCGGCCATTGTCCGTGAGCTGCCGCAGTTTTTTGAGGCGACGGGAAGTTTGACTGGCGATGAACAGACGGATGTAGCACCCTCAATCGCCGGCAAAGTAGTAGCCATTGGCGTTGAACTCGGCAGCTACGTTAGGCGCGGACAGATGATCGTTCGCCTTGACGACGTCGACTCGAAACTGCGCGTTGAACAAGCTGTAGCCCAGGTAGAACAGTCGAAGGCGGCCTTGCGTCAGGCGGAAGAAAAAGTTGGCGTCCGGCCGGGTCAGGCTTTCGATCCAAACAAAGTGCCCGAAGTGGCCAACGCCCGCGTGGCCCTCGAACTGGCGGAAAAGAACCTGCGACGCGCGGAGAAACTGATCGAGTCCGGCGACGTTTCCAAGTCGCTCTACGACCAACAGAAAGCGCAGCGCGATCAACTGCGGCAAGTTTACGAATCGTCGCTTTCGCTGGCGCGCCAAAACTTCGCCGCCGTGGCGACCGCGCGGGCCAACGTGGCCAACGCCGAGAGCCAGCTTGGGCTAGCGCGCCGAAGCCTTTCCTATGCGCTGGTCTATTCCCCCATCGATGGATTTGTGACGGAGCGCACGGCCGACCTGGGCGAGTATGTTTCGCCGACCATGAAGGTCGCGACCGTGGTTCGCATCAATCCTTTGCGCGTAAGAATCGACATCCCCGAGCAGGCCATTCCTTCGGTCACGGTTGGCCAATCGGTTTCGGTAACGACCAGCGCCTGGCCCGATAAGAATTTTAGCGGTCGGGTAGCGCGGATCTCGCCAAACGTCACGCCGACCTCGCGCACCCTGACCGTCGAAGCGGAAATCGAAAATGCCGGCGGCGCCTTGAAGCCGGGGCAATTTGCGACGGTGCGGATCCTTCAGTCGCGCGCGGCGCCGTCGGTGTTGGTACCAGCGCGCGCGGTGCGCACGGAGTCGGGCGTTAGCCGCGTGTATGTGATCAAGGATGGACGGGCGCAGGAGCGTCTAGTCCAGCTCGGCCAAACAGAAGGCGATTTGGTGGCAATTAAGGGCGGCGTGGCGGCCGATGAAATTGTGGCCACCAGCAATGTCGAGCAGTTGAGCGATGGGATAGCGGTGAAACAGTAGTTAGTTTTCGGTTTTAAGTTTTCGGCCTTGAACGAGACGCAGACTGAAAACTCAAAACTGACAACTTAGAACATATGCAAAAGTTAGCTGAAATCTGCGTCAGGCGTCCGGTGTTTGCGACGATGCTGATCCTGAGTCTGACCGTCGTCGGACTCTTCTCCTACAACTCACTGGGCGTAGATCTGTTTCCCAAAATTGATCTACCCACCATCACCGTCACCATCGTTAATCCCGGCGCGTCGCCGCAGGAAGTTGAGACGGAGATAACCGACAAAGTCGAAGGCGCAGTCAACACTGTCAGCGGCATCGACGAGTTGCGTTCAACTTCGGTTGAAGGTGTTTCGCAGGTTTTCATCACGTTTCTGCTTGAGAAGAATCCGGATACTGCCGCGGCTGAAGTTCGCAACAAGGTTGACCTGATCGTCAACGAACTTCCGGTCACCGCCGAGCAGCCCATCGTGCAGAAGCTCGACACCGACGCGGCGCCGGTGGTGCGAATTGCCGTGTCGGCACCGCGCTCGCCGCGCGAAGTCACCGACGTGGCCGACAAAAAAATCAAGCAGCAGATTGAATCGATTAACGGCGTCGGCGAGGTGCAAATCATCGGCGGCCGTGAACGTGAGATTCAGATTTGGGTCGACCCTGACAAGCTGCGCGCTTTCAACGTCACCGTAGCGCAGGTTGCTGATGCCGTGCGCGCACAAAATATGGAGGTCCCCGGCGGCCGCGTTGACGAAGGAACGCGCGAACTGACGGTCCGCACGATGGGCCGGATCATCAACCCGGCGGAGTTTAATAACCTGGTGGTCGGCAGCCGCGGCGCATACTCGGTCAAGCTCAGCGATGTGGGCTATGCGGAAGACGGCGCCGAAGAACCGCGCACCGAAGCGCGACTCAACGGCCAGCCCGCAGTCACTTTAATTGTCTCCAAACAGTCTGGCCAAAACACCGTCGCGGTTGCCGAAGCCGTCAAGGC
>JANMVC010000297.1:0-18591 GCA_031392315.1 Pyrinomonadaceae bacterium
TGAAGCCCGGCCTGATCCTGTGCCCCCGCGTTTGCAGCAGATACTCGATCGCGCACTCAAAAAAGATCCGCGCGATCGTTACCAGCAGATTGGCCAGCTTCGTGACGACTTGCGCGCCGTCGTCCGCGAGAATGCGATGGCCGCCGGCGGAATTATCGACGAGAGCGGACTGCCCGTAGCGCCGCGCCATCTGAATTCCGAAGGGCCAATCTCGCGGGCGCTGCGTTGGCTGGGTATGAAGGGGAGCGACAGTTCGGCCTCCGGCAAGATGTCCAGCGGCTCATCGCAACCGCGCGAAGCCCACGAAACGCCGACCACTTTTGGCGACCGCGAGCGCAAGAGCGTGGCGATCCTGCCTTTCAAAAACCTCGGCAACGATCCCGAAACGGCCTTCTATGAATTTTCGCTGGCTGATGCCGTGATTACGGAACTGGCGCGCGTTCGTGCGTTGGTGGTGCGGCCATCGTCAGTGATCGTGAAGTATCAGGGGAAACAGTTTGACCCTGGCGACGTCGGGCGCGAGCTGGATGTTGACGCGATCCTGACCGCCAGCTTCCTGCGCGCGGGCGCGCACTTGCGGGTCACAGTGCAACTGCTCGACGTGAGAACCAGCGAAATTATTTGGAGTGATCGCATTGACGCGGATGCGAGCGACATCATGGCCGTGCAGGACACCATCGTGCAGCACATCGTTGACGGCTTGCGGCTTGAATTGACGCCGGACGAAAAAGTTGGCCTGGCCCGCGGAACGACTACGGACGCCGCGGCGTCGGAAGAATACTTGCGCGGACGTCACAGCCTGGGCCAGTTTATTTATCACACCACGGCGCGCGCCGATTTGGATTCGGCGATTGACCACTTCGAACGGGCGATTGAAGTTGACTCGCATTTCGCCCTGGCCTATTCGGCTCTGGGAAGTTGTTACGTAAATCGAGTGCTGAAGGGACTGGGCGGGACGGAAGATCACGACAAGGCGCAGAAGGCGTTCAATAAGGCGCTGGCGCTCGATCCCAAATTGTTAGAGGCACGCCTGCAAAGCGTTTTTATTTACATTACTCGCGGGCAAAAACCGAAGGCGCGCGAAGAAATCGAACTGCTGCGCGAGGAATACCCAAACGACGTTGGTGTCCATTTTGTGCGTGGTTATCTGGCGCGGCTTGATGCCGAATATGAAAAGGCCCTGCGCAGCTTCGAACGCATGGTGCGGCTCAATCCGGCAGAACGCGTGGTGGCGAGTTATCATCGCGCCCGCATTCTGATGTACCAGCAACGCTACGACGAAGCGCTGGCGGAGATGGACGAAGGCGCGGCTTTGGAAGCGGATCATCCGATGATCCAAACCTGGCGTGCGCGCGTGTTAACTTATCGCGGCGATGTCGATGAGGCCCGGCGAATTCTTGAACAACTGCTGGATCGACAACCGAAGATGGATGGGATTCGTCCCATCCTGGCCATCTGCATGAGCGCGCAGGGCCACCACGAAGAAGCGAATAGACAATTAACAGACCGCGTCAAGATTGCCGCCGCCGCCGATCACGATATAGCTTACTGGCTGGGGACCGCGTACCTTCTGCAGGGCCGCCAGGTGAAAGCGCTCGAGTGGCTGCAAACTGCAATCGACCTGGGCAACGAAAACTATCTCTGGTTTGAGTCGGACCCAAACTGGACTGATCTGCATGCTGACCCGCGTTTTAAGGAGCTGATGCAAAGGGTAAGAACTTCACTGGGAAAACGCGAGGACACCGCCGCCTAACCTGGGAGCGCAAAGGCTGGGAGCGCAAGGCTGGGAGCGCAGAGGCTGGGAGCGCAGGCAACCTGCCTGCAATGAGCGCCGTCCGGCGCGAAAACACTTATGAAAACTTTCGTAGTCGGCGACATCCACGGCCGCAATGCCCAACTCCAACGCCTGATTGATCTGATCCCGCGTAATGCGTCGCAGGACACTCTCGTGTTTTTAGGCGACTTAATTGATCGAGGCCCAGACGCGCCGGGTTGTGTTGATTACGTGATGAAACTTCAGCGCGAGAACCCGGAACGCGTGTTGTGCTTGCGCGGCAACCACGAACAGATGCTGCTCGACTTCATCGAAGGCAGCGCCAATCTTTGGATTACTCCGGTCACTGGCGGCGAGCGCACCTACGAGCAGTATGCCGGCAAAGCCTTGCGGATAGAAAAGGAGCAGGACCTCGACGACGCCCGGCGCACAATTGAATCGAGCGTCCCGCCCGAGCACCTCGAGTTTTTTCATGAGTTGCCCTTCTTCCACGAAGATGAATATGCGATCTACGTGCACGCCGGCTTGGATAAAACCAAGCATCCGAAAGAAACGGCGCCGCAGTCGCTGCTGTGGATGCGCGACATGGAGTTTTACAAAAACTATCGCGGCAAGCCCTGCATCTTTGGGCACACTCCTACGCCGTTGCTTCCCCTGCGCGGGCGGGTGGGCCGCCATGGAATTTACATTTCTCATAGCGCTATCGGTATCGACACCGGCTACAACCTGCAATCACCGTTAAGCTGCCTGTCGTTGCCCGACTTCTCGCTCTACCAAACGTTTGCTGACGGCCACGAGGAGACACACCACATCACGGCGTTTATTCCCGAGACGTTGAAGGCCATGCAACGAAAAGGTGAGCAAGATGGCGGAAGCCCGCGCGTCAGCAAGGGCTTGGATTGAGGCGGGCGGCGGCAGCTGTTGTCCGGTCTGGATCCGCACATAATGGTCAGAGTCTCGGTCTTGCGAGGTTGCGGAGTGTGATAAAGTAGTCTCTCGAATGAACTATCAGGACATCATCACAATTGAACCTGGCAAACGTGGTGGACGCCCGTGCATTCGCGGGATGCGACTTGCGGTCGGCGATGTGCTGGGTTGGCTCGCCGCTGGAATGACCCACGAGCAAATCTTTAGCGACTACCCAGAACTCACTGAAGTCGATATTCGCGCTTGCCTTGCTTATGCGGCCGACCGTGAGCGCCGCCTCGTAACCGCCACCACATGAAGCTTCTGTTCGATCAGAACCTGAGCTTCAAACTCTGCCGCCAGCTATTCGACATTTTCCCCGGCTCAAACCAAGTGCGCTTGCTTGGTTTGGCCGAAGCCGATGACCGCGAGATCTGGCAGCACGCAAAAGCTAACGATTTCGTACTCGTTTTGCAGCATGCAGACTTTGCGGATATGGCCACGCTCTACGGTCCGCCACCAAAAGTCATCTGGTTGCGTTGCGGGAACCAATCCACCGAGACGATCGAAAGCCGTCTGCGCGATCACGCCGATGCAATCGCGGCCTTCGTGCAAAGCGACATTGCCGCCTGTTGGGAAATTTATTGAGCCTGACAGTCTCCGAAGCCGGGTTAAAGCAAGGGGACATCCGTGAAGAAACACATACTTATCTACGGGCTTATCTACGGTCTTTGCGGTGGTCTGCTGATCCTGGCGCTCCGGTTGATCGAATATCGCTTCCTGGTGATTGAGCATTCGGTAGAAATTTATGGTGGCTTGATAGCGTTGCTGTTTGCTCTCCTGGGCGGTTGGTTAGGACTCAAACTCACGAAAAACAAGGAAGTTGTGGTTCTCAAAGAGGTGTTGGTTTCAAACTCCGCGCCGTTTGCTTTGAACCAGGAGCGTTTGCGTGAGCTGTCGATCACGCCGCGTGAACTCCAAATACTCGAGTTGATTGCCAAGGGCCTGAGTAATCGCGAGATTGCGGAAAAACTCTTCGTCAGCGAGAGCACCGTCAAGACCCACTCGAGCCGGGTCTTCGATAAACTCAGCGCGAAGCGAAGAACACAAGCCGTGCAGATCGGTAAAGATTTCGGCCTGATTCCGTAGCAAATGTCCGACAAACTGAAGTTTGTCGGACAATAAACTAAAGTACTATTTCTCGCGCTTCAGCCGAAAATCATCCTAAAGTATGACGACAAGACCCGCCCAGAAAAGCTACTGTCCACTCTGACCGCTCACTTACTTTTCAGTTTAGGGAGAAGAAGTCTTATGAAGAAAACTGTTTTGACCTTCGGGCTGATTTCCGGGGCCGTGTCGTCGTTGTTGATGATGCTGTTAATGATGTTTTTCGTCGACAAGATTGGTTTCGACAAGTCGATAATCGTAGGTTACACGACGATCGTCGTTTCCATGCTGTTGGTACCCTTCGGCATCAGGTCGTACCGCGAAAACGTTGGCGGCGGCAGCATCACTTTCGGTCGAGCATTTGCGGTTGGCATTCTCATTACCGTGATCTCGTGCATCTGCTACGTAGTGGTGTGGTTGATCGCTTACTATAACTTCATGCCGGACTTTGTGGAGAGGTACGCGGCTTACATGGTCGAGAAAGCCAGGGCCTCCGGCGCGAGCCAACAAACAATTGCGGCGACGCTTCAGGAGATGAACAGCATGAAGGCAATGTTAGACAACCCTCTGATTAACGCTGCCCTAACCTTTACGGAGCCCTTTCCAGTCGGATTGCTCGTCACTCTGATCTCAGCCGCCATCTTAAGAAAGAAGCCCCGGCCTTCAACTGCCGAAGCCCGCGCGTGACAAAACCAATCGCACCTCAATCGGTCGTAGGAGGACCCTATGGAACTGGGAAATTTCTCGGTTAGTTTGGCGGTAAAGGATATCGAAGCGTCGAAGATGTTTTACGAAAAGCTCGGCTTTACAGTTTTCGGTGGAGACCAATCGCAGGGTTGGTTAATCATGAAGAATGGCGATCGCAATATTGGATTGTTCCAGGGCATGTTCGAGAACAACATTCTTACTTTCAACCCGGGCTGGAATAGCGACGCGCAGCCGCTCCCGGAATTCACTGACGTTCGAGAATTGCAGCGCCAGCTTAAAGCCGGCGGCGTGAACATGATTACCGAAGCAGACGAAAGCTCTACTGGCCCGGCTAGTTTTATGATTGCTGATCCGGATGGGAACACGATCCTGGTGGACCAACATGTGTAGCGTGAAAGAGTTTGGAGTACCGCCTTCAGGCGGGTAGTGTTCCGTCAAAGCCCGCGTAAACGCGGTACTCCAAACACTTGAATTATGTGGTGCGATTCAGGATGTAGTCTGCGATGGTGGCCAGCCAGGGCGTGGGGCGATTGATTCGACTGAGGATCGCGCGTGCTTGCTGGTGGACGCGCAGCGCAAGCTGACGCGCCTCGTCTATCCCATGAAGGTGCGGATACGTGGCCTTTTCTGAGCGCAGGTCTTTGCCGGGCGTCTTGCCGATGGTTTCCGCTGTTGCGGTGATATCCAGAAGATCGTCGGTGATCTGAAATAGGAGACCAAGCTGCGCAGCATAATCGCTTACGGCAGCGAGTTCACTTTCGTCTACGTCGGCGATGATTGCGCCGCAACGGGCCGCGGCAATAATCAACGCTCCGGTTTTCAATCTGTGAATCTGCTCAAGCTCGTCACCACTGATCTGACGCGATTCCGCGTCGAGATCGAGCGCCTGACCCGCGACCATGCCGTCGGGTGTGCCAGCGGCGCGCGCAATATCGGCGATTAGCCGGAGACGTTTTTCGGCTGACAAGTTTTCGTCTTCGGCGATGATGCTCCAGGCCAGAGTTTGCAAGGCATCGCCAGCGAGGACTGCTGTTGCTTCGTCAAACTGAACATGACAGGTGGCGCGGCCGCGCCGCAAATCGTCATCATCCATGCTGGGCAGGTCGTCGTGGATCAGCGAATACGTATGGATCATTTCAAGCGCGCAAGCGGTAGGGAGAAGCTGTTTCTCATCCACTCCAAAAGTTTCGCCCACGGCCAGCGTTAGGAGCGGCCGAAATCGCTTGCCGCCCGCAAATACGCTCCAGCGCATTGCTGCGTGAAGTTTGATAGGTTGGATTGACTCACTCGGGAGCAGGCGATCAAGTTCCGCGTCAACTCTGCGGCGCGCTTCGGTCAGGAACTGCTGCAACTCCAGATCGCTGGCAATGTCTGTAGCCTGAATTGGTTCCGAAAAAGTTGTCATCGACGCTATGCCCTCGCGGTCGGGCTTCTGTTATTCGTCGGCTGCGGTATTTGCGGCTTCAAACTCGCTCACCGTTGTGCGGCCCTGGTTATCGCGCAACAAGACTTCAATGCGGCGCTCGGCCTGGCTGAGTCTCTCCTGGCATTCGCGCGAAAGGCGGATGCCCTGCTCAAACAATTCCAGGCTCTTCTCCAAAGGCAGATCGCCATCTTCGAGACCCTGGACAATTTGCTCCAGCGCCTCCAGCGACGTCTCAAAACTTTTCGGTTGGTCGTCGGTTTTCTTCATCAATGCCCTCAATGAATGTCAGGACGTTAGAGTACAACCTTTAGGTTGGCTTTTTTCCGAAGGGGCAAGCTAAAGCTTGTACTCTAAACGCCTCTTCAAGCTTCATCCTTGATGCCGTCCACACGCGCGTCAAGAGTTCCTTTCGATAACTTTACTCGGATCGAGTCGCCGACGGAAACCGCGCCGGCATCGCGCAGCAATGTGCCGTCCTGCTTTTGCGCAATCGCGTAACCACGTTGCAGCACGGCCAGCGGGGAAAGCGCATCAAGCGATGCGGCCGCCAGCCCGAGTTGCTTCTCAGCCTCTGTCAATTGCTTTTGGATTGCCGCCTGGCAGCCGCCATACGCTGATTCAAAGCGCGCCCGCGCCTCGGCGAGACGAGCGCGCAGTTGCGCCGGCGCGAGATTGCCACTCAGCGCATCGGCGCGCAATTGTGCGCTGCGGAGCGTCTGCGCCATTTGAATTCGCAAGCGATGTTCGGCTGAATTCGTCGCCGTGCCGGCGTCACGCAGTCGACCGCGCACTTCGTCAAAGGCCTGCGACAGCGCCTGCTGCTGCACCCGCGTGCGCGCATTCACGATTTTGTATCGCATCAGCCGCGCCAGATTCTGTCCTGCCTGCGCCAGGTGCGCACAAAGTTGATCTTCCCGCGCGGCCACGAGTTCGGCTGCGGCTGAGGGAGTAGGCGCTCTTTTGTCGGCCACGAAATCAGCGATGGTGAAATCGGTTTCATGGCCCACCGCGGAGATTACCGGAATTGCCGAACCACGAATGGCGCGGGCCACCTCTTCTTCGTTGAAAGCCCAGAGGTCTTCAGTTGAACCACCACCGCGGCCCACAATCAGCACGTCGATCAAATCCGCACTGCGACCGTCGCGCAACGCATTTTCGTGATGCTCATTGAGCAATCTGATTGCCCTGGCAATGTCGCGTCCGGCGCCTTCGCCCTGCACGCGCGCCGGCGAAAAGAGCACGTGAACGGTGCGGGTGCGCCGCGAGATGACATTGAGAATGTCGCGAATCGCGGCGCCGCTGGGCGAAGTAACCACCCCGACGCGTCCCGGAAATACAGGCAATTGACGTTTCAACTCCTGAGCAAACAAACCCTCAGCCTGGAGTCGATCTCGCAGTTGCTCAAACGCGATCTGCAAAGCTCCGGCGCCCACTGGATCGAGCGCTTCCACGATCATTTCGTAATCGCCGCGCGCTTCGTAAACCGAAAGCCGACCGCGCGCTCTGACCTTCAACCCGTCTTTAGGACGAAAGCGGATGCGACTGTTGGCCGAACGAAAACATTTCGCGCGTAGTTGAGCGCCTTCGTCCTTGATCGTGAAATACCAATGACCTGAGGAGTGTGCTTTGAAGTTTGAAATCTCGCCCTCGACCCACACAGACGAGAAGCGCGCCTCGATTGCTTTGCGAACAGACTCCGTCAATTCGCTAACCGTTAGCGGCCGGCGCTCGGCTTCGTCGAATAAAGATGCGAAGAGTGGTTGGGACATTGGAGGGATGAAGGATGAAGGATGAGGGATGAAGTTTGCAAGCCCCGCCGCAATAAGGCTACGTCCTTGAAGGAAGACCCGCGGCTCATGGCGTGGCCACGCTGACCACCGGGCTCAACCTCACCGAAGCTCCCTCGCGCCGGGTACGCACTCGCACCCGCGGGTTATTCGCTGGAGTCAGGTTAGACGCGTAGGTGATCGTGTAGGCGGTGCGCAGTTGGAGAACGACGTCGTCATACGCGCGTTGTAGTTCGTCGAGCCGGCGAATTGGATAATAGACTCCGCCCGAAGCCTCAGCCAGCCTTTGTCCTTCTTCGTGCGCGCGGGTAGTCAACGTTAGATAACGAGTGCGCAGCGGATCGATGGTGATTTCGGGTTTGGGAACGCTGCCCTCGGGAATCAGGCCGGATGGAACATACAGCGGATAAACCAAAGCGCCGGATTCGATCACAGCTTCGAGAATCGCGTTGAAGGGCACGAAGGACTTGTTGTCGTCGCCATCCGAAAGAATCACTACCGCCGTCCTCTCGCCGCGCAACTGTTTCAAAGTGTCCGCCAAAACGAATCCGAGCGCGTCCCAAAGCGCGGTGGCGCCGCCGGCGTCAATGTCTTCAAGTTTTCGCGAAAGCAGGCTGCGATCGGCGGTGAAATCAGAAATGATTTGAATGTCGTCGCGGAAACTGATGATGGCAATTCGATCCTGTGGGCTCGCAGTTCTCAGGAAGTCGCGCGCCGCTTTGCGAATGAAGTCGATTCGTTCTTCGACGCTGCCCGAGACGTCCAATAGCAGCACGAGGTTGAAAGGCTCGCGGGTGGATACCACCTTTGTCACCTGCCGCTCTTCGCCGTTTTCGTAAACGGAAAAATCCGCTTCCTTCATGTCGCCGATAGCCCGACCGTTGCGGTCGGTGACACTCGCATTCAGGCGCATTATTTGCGGCGCCTGTTCGCTGACAAACTTGCCCGGCGGCAGACGCTTCACGAGTGTAGGCTCGCGCCCAGGCGGCGACAGCGTCTTCGCGAAGTCGCCAAACATCTTCGGCGACACCTTGCGAATGGCATCGATCAATTGACTGTCTCCGCTGCGCACGATGGCTCGGGCTGCTTCGGTCAACGGGCGCTCACGCAAATCGCTCGGCACCATCGCTGGGTCAACATTTAGGAGCACAACTCCGCGTTGGGTCAGGAAATCCAGTTGCACCCGATCTTCTTTGGCGGGCTTCTTCTCGCCGAGTTTGCCGGATATCCTGAAGAACCCGCCGCGCTTTTCCTTAGTCTCAGGCAGTTGAACATCACTCAGAAAGCGCGGCCGGCTGGCGCTCCAGGTGAAGTCAAACTTCAGCGCTTCGAGCGGGACGTCAGCGTGGATCGTGCCCGTGTTTGTGCTCACCACCGCCGATTCGACGTTGCCGACGATATCGACTGAACCCGCCTCGCTTTCAACTTTCACTCTCGAGCGCGCCGGCACGCGCACGATTAGATCAATGCGATCTTTGTCGCGCCGCTCGCGCACTTCAATTTCTATGGAGCCGCCTTTGCCTTCGGCACGAACGTCGGTCGAGTCAATAGCAGCGCCCGCTGAACTCGCCTCGATGATCAGGTTCTTCTTCTGTTCATCAGACGCCACAACGCTGACGCGGCCACTGCGGCTCTTGATCGAAAGCGAGACCTTGTCGCTGGTTTCCATCTCGCGCTTGTAGCTCTGCGCGGAAACAGAGTGGGCCGCGGCCACCAGCCACACGATCCCAACGACGCTAAGAAGGGTTCTGAATTGAAACTGACTGCAGCGCGACCTGGCTGCGGGGGATTTGCGGTAAAACATACACAGCGATCTTGCCCGAGCAAACAGTTGCCGGTCAAGGAAACCTATTTCCAACACTCTTTACACCCCAACGCGCCTTGCGTAAACTGTGCCTGCCCAGACCCACGTGTTCCTCAGTAATTAAGATCAGTCTACCCAGGAGAAATTAATGCCTCGTCGCTCATTCACCCTCAAAGCGTTGTTCCTTGTTCTCTGTCTGGCCACAGCCAATCAACTCGTATCCACCCGAGCGCAGAGCCCCGCGCGGCAACCGCCTCCGCCCAAGCCGTCAAGCATCGAGAAGAAACCGGCTCCACCTGAGTTAGCGCCAGACTATTCGCAGGAAGCCATCATTCTTGAACAGCTCAAGATGATCTATCGCTTTGAAAAAGATGGGACTGGGCAGCGTGATTTGAGCCTCCGCGTGAGGGTGCAGAGCGAAGCCGGATTAGCCAGGTTTGGCCAACTCATATTTCCCTACAGCTCGGCCAACGAAAACCTCGACATCGACTTTATCCGCGTACTCAAAGCTGATGGCACAATCATCAACGCCGCTGCCGGCGATATTCAGGATCTAACGGCGCCGATTGCGCGCGAAGCGCCAATCTACACAGACCTGCGACAGAAACATGTGACCGTGCGCGGATTGCGGCCCGGCGACGTGCTCGAGTATCGCGCTGTTTGGCGCGTACACACCCCACTCGCTCAGAACCATTTCTGGACCGAGCAGGACTTTTCCAACCCGGAGTCGGTAATCACCCTCGACCAGCAGCTCGAAGTCAATATTCCCCTCGACAGCAAGGTCAAACTCAAAACAGCGCCAGGTTTCGATCCGGAAATCAAGGATCAGAACGAACGTCGGACGTATGCGTGGAAGTACAAACTCCTCAAGCGTGAAGTGAAAGATGAGAAAGCCGAAGCGGCCAAAAAGGCCACCGAGGATGAAGATCCCAAGCCTCCACACGTGCAAATGACGACCTTCCAGAGTTGGGATCAGGTTGGTCAATGGTATGCGGGATTGGAGCGGGAGCGGATCGTGCCGGACGGAAAAATTCGCGCCAAAGCCGAAGAACTGGTGCGCGGCCGCGGCAACGATAAGGAGAAAATCCAGGCGCTGTATGAATTTGTCGCCAGGAATTTCCGCTACGTAAGTTTGTCTCTGGGCCAGGGTCGCTACCAACCCCAGGCGGCCACTGCCGTCTATGCCAACCAGTATGGCGACTGCAAGGACAAACACACGCTGCTCGCGTCGATGCTGATCGCCGTAGGTCTTAGGGCGTATCCCGTGCTGATGAATTCAACCCGCAAGATCGACGTCGACGTGCCTTCACCTGGCCAGTTTGACCATGTAATCACTGCCGTCCCGCTGGCTACGGAGACGCTTTGGATGGACACCACCGCCGAGGTAGCCCCCTTCCGGCTGCTCGCTCCGCCATTGCGCGATAAGAAAGTATTGATGATTCCCGAGACTGGTCCAGCACGGATCGAAAGCACGCCGGCGGTGCCGCCATTTCTTTCCTCGGAATCCCTGGAACTCGAAGGTCAGATTAACGAACTCGGCAAACTCTCGGGCCACGCACACCTGGCGCTCCGCGGCGATGCCGAAATGATCTTTCGGTTCCTGTTTCGGCGAACGCCGCAAAGCGATTGGAAAAATCTCAGCTACTACCTTTCCATGGTCGGCGGCATCAGAGGCCAGGAAGTGACTGAAATTAAACCCAGCGAACCGGCCGCGTTTGAAAAGCCGTTTGAGGTTGACTACGACTTTGCCAGCGACGACTTTCTCGATTGGTCAAACCGCAAATCGAAGCTGGCCATTCCCCTGCCCTCGTTGAATTTGCAGGAAGTGGCGGCAGACAAGCAGGAAAGCTCGAAACCCATTCTGCTCGGGGCGCCAATTGAAATCACCTATCGCGTGAAGCTCTCGCTGCCGAGTCAGTATCAAGCGCGTCTGCCGCTACCAATGACGATACGTCGCGACTACGCAGAATACTCCTCCAGTTACAAGCTGGAAGGTAACACCGTGATAGCCGAGCGAAAGTTCAAACTCCGCGAACATGAGTTGCCCGCGGCCCGGGTGCAGGACTATCGGGCATTCGTCGCCGCCGCGCGTGCCGACGAAGCGCAGACGTTGTCGCTGGAAACAACTGTGGCCGGCAAGCCTTCAATTCCGGAATCCGTAAAAGTCAGCGAACTAATTCAGGCGGCCTCCGCCGCCGCGAGAAATGAAAACTACCTGCTGGTCGAAGAGTTGCTCAAGCGCGTAATAGAGAAAGAGCCAAAGCATAAGGAAAGTCGCCGGCAGTTGGGCTGGGCTTTGTTCGAGCAGCATAAGTTTGATGAGGCAATCGTCGTGCTCCGCGAACAAACTGTCATCAACCCTTTTGACGACTATTCGTATAACTTGCTGGGCCGCATCTACTGGCAACAGCAGAATTATGGTGAGGCAGAAACCGCCTTTCGCAAACAGATCGAAATCACGCCGCTGGATCCGGAGTCACGCGGCAATCTGGGCCTAATGTTGGTTGAGTGGCGCAAGTACAAAGCCGCCGTATCAGAACTTGAGCAGGCGATTTCGTTGAATCCCGAGGAAGAGTCTTATTCCGTGAGTTTGGGACGCGCCCTACTCAATCTGGGAGAAACCGCCAAAGCCACCGAAGCTTTCGACCGGGCGATTAAGTTGGCGCCGGGCCCGGGCGTCTGGAACGACGTGGCCTATTTTCTTGCCGAGGGCAAAGTCCAACTCGACCGAGCGCAACAATACTCGGAGTCTGCCGTGATGGGCGTTGCCACTGAGTTAAGGAATGTCGAATTGGAAGGACTGACCCTCGAAAGCATGGGGCGAGTCAGTAACCTCGCGGCCTATTGGGATACCCTAGGTTGGGTCCACTTTCAAAAAGGCAATCTTGATGCGGCAGAGCGATACCTCAGGAGCGCCTGGAGTCTGTGGCAACATAGCGAGGCTGGCTATCATCTGGGCCAAGTCTACGAAAAACAGGGCAAGACAGCCGAGGCCATTCACATGTATGCGCTGGCTGCGATGGCTGACCGCACCGTCCCTGAAGCTCGAGAGAGCCTGCTCCGCCTGGCTGGCAAGGACAAGGCCGATGCGCTTGGCAACCAGTCTCGCGACGAAGTGAGTAATGCTCGCACCATAAAACTCGGCGTTCCCGCGGTCAATGTGAAAGGCGCTACCGAAGCGCACTTTTTTGTCGCGTTGACTCCGGGGCCGGCGCGAAACGCTCAGGTTTCCGAGGTGAAGTTTATTCGCGGAGACGAGAAGCTCCGTCCTCTGAGCGCCTTACTAAAAGCCGCCGACTTCAAGTTTGTATTCCCTGACGAGACCACGACGAAAGTCATCCGGCGCGGAACGCTGTTTTGCCAGTCAGCGGATGGTCGCTGCTCGTTCCTCATGCTGAGTCCTGACTATATTTCTTCGGTCGACTAAATCGGGAGACACAGATGAAGGGCCCAAATCTATTTCTAGCTGGCGCGCTGCTTGGAACTTCGCTGGCCATCGCTGCCTTCGGGATGACCGGCTTGGCTAAGCCGGCGCCGCTCAACTCCACGCAGAGCGCTGACTCAGTTTCTGCCTTCTGGGAAAAATTTAGGGCCGCGGTGATCAAGAGCGACAAAGAAACAGTGGCGGCGCTGACGCGTTTCCCGGTTGCGCGCGGCTACGGCCTGAGCAGTCTCAAGAACAAAGCACAACTCATGAGGCGTTTCCGCGAACTATTCTTTGGTGAGACTAATGCGGCGCAATGTTTTCCTAAAGCCACACCCATCGTAGGCAAGGAACGTCCACGAGAGTTTACGGTCAGCTGTCCGTTTGCCAGAGGTGGAGGCGAGGAAGAACCCTTCGTCTACACGTTCACCCGCACCCGCAACGGTTGGAAGTTCACCAGTTTCGAAAATATTAACGAATAGAAGAAATGAGTCCGCACAGCGGACGTTTGGAAATAGCCCAGCAGTTCACTGCTGGGAACTGCACGAAGAAATAGTTGAGTCCGGGAAACGGACGACTGCAGCCTCTCGGGCTCAGCCGTCCGTTTCCCGGACTCATTTGTTCACGTTGCTTGTTTCCCAGCGATGAATCGCTGGCCTATTTTCCACCGTCCGCTGCACGGACTTAAGCCCGCCGTGACCGGTCGGGCTTCCGATTGGCTCGACTTTACTTCTCAGTCAATCCCATCTGCCAAAGCATGAAGGCATAGTCGAAGGCTACTTCCTTCAAATAATCGTAACGCCCGGAAGATCCACCATGCCCGGCACCCATGTTGGTCTTGAGCAACAACGGGTTTTTGGTCAGTCTTCATTGTCCGCAGACGCGCCACCAGCTTCGCGCCTTCCCAGTAAGGCACCTGACTGTCGTTTAGCGAAACCTTCACCAGCATCGCCGGATAATCCTTCTTGGCGATGTTGTCGTAAGGCGAATACTTCTTCATGTATTCGTAGGCCGCCTTCTCATTCGGATTTCCCCATTCGATGTATTCGCTCGTAGTCAATGGCAAACTCGCGTCGAGCATGGTGTTGAGCACATCGACAAAGGGAACCTGCGAAACGACCGCCTTGAACAAATCAGGACGCATGTTGCTGACGGCGCCCATTAGCAAACCGCCGGCGCTGCCGCCCTGAATTACCAGGCGGTCTGCTGACGTGTACTTGTTCTTGATCAAGTGTTCGGCGCTGGCGATAAAGTCGGTAAACGTATTCATCTTCTTCATCATTCTGCCGGCCTCGCGCCACTCTTCGCCCATCTCGCCGCCGCCGCGTATGTGCGCAATCACGTAGATGGCGCCGCGATCGAGCAGGCTCAACCGATTTGACGAAAAACTCGGAGTCATCGATGCGCCGTAAGAGCCGTAGCCATACAGCAGCAGCGGCGCTTTGCCGTCCATCTTGGTACCACGGCGATAAACAACCGAAAGTGGAACCTTCGTGCCGTCAGACGCGGTAGCAAAAACGCGCTCGGATTGGTAGTTTGCTTTATCAAAACCGCCGGGCACTTCAGTCTGCTTCTTGAGCACGCGCGCCTTGCTGTTCATGTCGTAGTCAAAAACCGAATTCGGTGTGACCATCGACTGATAACCAAACCTCAGCGTGTGCGTCTTGAATTCGCGGTTAGTGCTGACAAATGCGGTATAGACCGGCTCAGGAAAAGTCAGGCGATGCGTTTCATTGTTCTTAAGAATCGTGATCCGGATGTGTTGCAGCCCGCCTTCGAGTTCGGAAACGACCAGGTGATCGGCGAAGAGATCCATGTCGTCGATCTTCACTGCCGGACGATGCGCCACAACTTCTTTCCAGTTTGCCTTGCCAGGATTCGACACCGGCGCGGTCACTAAACGGAAATTCTTGGCGCCCTGGTTGGTGCGGATGTAAAAAAGCCCGGCGCGGTGATCCACTGAATACTCGTGGTCGGCCTCGCGCGGCAAAATCACTTTCGGCGCGCTCTCCGGTTTGTCACTCGGGATGTAGTGATATTCCGTCGAGGTTTTGCTGCCCGAGGCGATCAGGATCATTGCCTTGTCGCGGGTGCGACCACCATAGACGTCAAACAATTCGTCCTTGTCTTCGAAAATAAGATCGTGCTTATCGGTCTTGATTACGTGGCGGAAAAACCTGTCAGCACGCTTCGTCGTCGCGTCTTCGGTCGAGTAGAAGATGGTCTTGTTGTCCGTGGCCCACATCACCGAGCCAACGCGTTCGATGTTTTCCGGCAGCAACTCGCCCGTGCGCAGGTCTTTGATCTGGAGTTTGTACTGGCGATAACCAGTGGTATCGATGGAATAGGCGAGGTAGTTGCCGTCGTCGCTCACCGCATAAGCGCCCAGGCCGAGAAACTTCAAACCCTTCGCCATCTCGTTCAGGTCCAGCGTGATCTCTTCTTTGGCGTCGAGGTTGCCTTTCTTACGTGCGTAAATTGGATACTGCAATCCCTTCACGGTGCGCGAGTAGTAAAAATAGTCGCCGTCGCGATAAGGAACGTTTTCGTCAGTCTCCTTTATGTGACTGACCATTTCGTTGTAGAGCTTTTCCTGGAGCGCCGAGGTGGCTTTCATCGCCGCATCGGTATGCGCATTCTCAGATTCGAGATAGGAAATAACAGCGGGGTTCGACTTCTCGCGCAGCCAGAAGAAGTCATCAACCAGGGTTTCGCCGTGAATGTTTATGGTTCGGGTTTTCTTTTCTGCCATTGGTGGTTTTGGTGCGGCCGCACCTCCTCCGTTAGTCTGAGCCAGGGCCGCGAAGCTAGCGGTCAAAATTAGGGAAGACAGCAAAAACGCTGTCAGGGTTAGCGACTGTTTTCTCATGAGGGGAACCTTCTTTGTTTGGAAGTTTGTGGACGCGATCTTCGCAATCACGTCCGGTTTACGGGGAGCGGACATTTCTTTGTGTTACCGGCGCACGGCCGGCTTAATCGTGGACGGTTCAACCACGCGGCGGGTCGCCCCAACCTGATCCTTTGTATTTGCCGTCTTCGACAATGCAGGGCACAGTCGGGTCATCGCCCGAGTAAGCAAACATCTCCGCCCGCCGCGCCTTATCGTTTTGCGCGTCATACTCGACAAAGGGAATGCCTTCAGAATTGTAGTAAACGCGAGCCTGCTCGCAATAGGGACAGTCTGGCTTGGTGTAAATAACTAGCGACAACTTTTCAACCTCCGTGTGACGCTCATTTTAGCAACGTATTCCGAAAGATGCGAAGCTAGCCGGATAAGCGTGGCATGCGCATCTTGCGCGTGGTTCACGGGCGGGACGCCCGTGTCACCTTTCAAACCTGCACCCGAAGATGCTGGTTTCATTTTCAAAAAGAAACGATATACTTCCGACTCTATGAGCGAGCAAACGTGCCCACCGGCAACCGTTTCCTCGGTCGACAACGATCCGAGAGAAAACAACATGAGCGATCTGCTTGATCCTTATGAACGACTCGTGAAGATCGAAATCATGGGCAAGACTGTGGAAGTCCCAGAGAAGAATCGCCTGCTGCGCTGCTTTCAATACCTCTCACTCAACACAATTTCCTATGGCGACTTTTGCTGGAATGGAGACTGCACCAACTGCCAGGTTTGGTATCACACTACTGGACAAAGCAAGGCTGATGACCGCACCGGCCTCTCCTGCCGCATGGAAGTAATCGAAGGGATGGTGATTACTTCAATGAGCCCATTCATCAAATTAGAAGGAATAACGAAGTAGGACGAAAGTAGGACAGACAAGAATGCCTGTCCTCTTAATACTTCGGTACGCTCGGGTCCACTTCATTTGACCACGCTGTGATGCCGCCTTTGAGATTAATGAGATTCCCGGCAAAGCCCGAACGCCTTAGCGCTTCGATTGCCTTGGCGCTGCGGCCTCCCATCTTGCAATGAACCACGGTCTCGCGAGTAGGGTCGATCTCCGAAGCGCGTGCTATCACCTGGCCCAGCGGTATATGTACCGCGCCGGGAATCGTTGCAATCGCCACTTCGTCTGGCTCACGCACATCGATAAGTTGAATGTCGTCGCCGTTGTCCATGCGCTGTCTTAATTCAGTAGCCGTAATCTCGGGCATAGCCTGACCGGTTGCTTGATCCATTAATCCTCCAATTGCCATTCGTTTCAAATTTTGTAGTTTGACGCATTCTATCCGCAGGCTGCGGGGCGAACAAGCGTCTCTTGAGATTAGGTCCACGAAACCCATGAACGAACATGCCGCCGTTTCTTCTTCGCACTGGGTTCCAGTAAACTTACTGCCTAAATTGTTCTGCAAACGATGTTCTCTTCCGGCGAGGTTCAATGCGGTTTGAGTTTTATCATCCCGGTCTTGACGACACTCCTAAACTTTCCGTTGACGGCACCGTCGACAACGCCGTCCACTTTTCTCATTGGCAAGGAAACCAGACACCATCCGAGTTGAAAGCTGACACCTCCACCGAGATCACTTTGAATCTCGTCGCTTCGCCAAACAGAAATCAACTCACAAAGGGTATCGAACTAGTCACCAACAACCACTTCGATACCGACGGTGTCCTTTCCGTCTGGACCGTTCTCGCTGGTGAGCGTGCGCTCGATTTGCGCGACCAGCTGATTCCTGCGGCGGAAGCGGGTGACTTTTCCGAGTTCAAAACCGAAGCGGGCGTGCGCGCGAGCATCGCGATTCAAGGTTCTGATCAGCCAACTCCCGGCGAAGAATCCGCTTCCCCTCTGGCCTCTCAACTCGCGGGCGAAGTTGTTACTGACGAAGCCAGAGCTTACGAGTTGGTACTGCCCGTAGTGGAACGATTGCTGACCAGGACAGACGAGTATGAGTCATTGTGGCGTGCCGGATGGGAAAGAATTGCCATAGCCATCGAGAGCTTTGAGCGCGGCGCATCCGCCGTCAGCGAGTTTCCTGATGCGGGCCTGTCATTCGTGACCCTGGCGCCGGAAGTATTCGGCCCTGGTGGATTCAACCCGGCGCGCCACTCAGCGCCGTCGACCGCGATTTCGCGATATGCCAGGGGCCAGCTCTTTCTAATCGCCACGCCGCTGCAAAGTGGCTGGGCCTATCGGGTCGATTATCCATACTATTCATGGGCCGAGACAGTTGTCCGTCCACGCATTGCGCGTCGCGATTGGTCGCAAATGCTAATTGAGCTGAATCAACTGGAAACTGGCAAAGCAGGATTGTGGAAACTCGATGACCGGGAGCTGGCCTCAGCGATTAAGTTTCTCGGCGCCGATGGAACTCTGGGCGTTTCGACGTTGACTCCGGACGAAGTCGCCGCAGCTTTTCAGCGACAGGCCAGCTCGATGTCCGTCAAGCTTTAGCTTGACGCTCGGCTGCGACAAACATGAAGTTTGTCGGACAGCTAAAACTGCGAACTTCAATGCATGACGTTCTAATCATTGGCGCGGGGCCGGCGGGAATTTCAGCCGCACTTTGGTGCGATGAGTTGGGCCTGGACACGCTGGTGCTCGAACAAAGTGACGCGCCTGGCGGCCAACTCCATTCCATCCACGGGCCGGTGACTAACTATCCCGGCGTCACAGCAAACAACGGGCGCGAGTTTCT
>JANMVC010000484.1:0-1778 GCA_031392315.1 Pyrinomonadaceae bacterium
GAAAGCAAGGGATCGAATTACGAGACCGTTGAGATTCCCGAAGATTTAAGAGCAGAAGCTATTGCGGCCCGTGAAAAGCTGGTAGAAGCAGTGTCGTCGGTTGACGACGGCCTGATGCACAAGTACATCGAAGGCGAAGAGATTTCGGAAGGGGAGATTCGCAAGGCGCTGCGCAAGGGAACGTTGGAGTTGAAGTTGGTTCCGGTCGTTACGGGTTCGGCTTTTAAGAACAAGGGTGTGCAGACACTGCTCGACGCTGTTGTCGATTACCTGCCGTCGCCGCTCGATGTTCCTCCAGTTGAGGGCATCAATCCCAGGACCGGCGAAACTGAAGCGCGTCCGCCTGAGGCCAGTGCGCCGTTTTCCGGTCTTGTCTTTAAGATCATGGCTGACAAGCACCTGGGTCAATTGTCTTTTGTCCGGATCTACAGTGGCACGATCAAAGCGGGTTCGTACGCCTACAATCCCCTCAAAGAGACTAAGGAACGCGTCGGGCGTCTGTTGCGCATGCACGCGAACAAGCGCGAAGACATTGAAGATGCGAGCGCCGGTGAAATTATAGCGATCGGCGGCATGAAGCAGGTAACAACCGGCGACACGGTCTGTGATGAGAACAAGCCAATTATCCTGGAGCGAATGGACTTTCCGGCTCCGGTGATTCGCGTTGCAGTGGAGCCGAAGACCCGTCAGGACCAGGACAAGCTGGGGGTCGCGCTAAACCGCCTCGCCCAGGAAGATCCGTCATTCAACGTTTCAACTGATCCCGAAACCGGCCAGACGATTATCGCCGGCATGGGCGAGCTTCATCTTGAAATCATTGTTGACCGCATGAAGCGTGAGTTTGGTGTGGAAGCAAATGTCGGCAAGCCGCAGGTTGCATATCGCGAAACGATAACTCAGCCAGCACCAGGCAAAGAGATTTTCAAGAAGCAGACGGGTGGTCGCGGACAGTTTGGCCACGTCGAGATCGAGATCGAGCCGGCGCCCGGCGAAGGCTTTGTTTTCGAGAACAAGATTACCGGCGGTGCGATTCCTCGCGAATTCATCAAGCCCGTAGAACAGGGAATCAGAGACGCGATGGAGCGCGGTTTCCTGGCTGGCTACGAGCTGGTCGACATCCGTGTGCGTCTGGTTTATGGCTCGTACCACGAGGTCGATTCCGACGAGCGTTCATTCCATATCGCCGGTTCGATGGCCTTTCAGGATGCGGTGAGAAAAGCGAAGCCGGTGTTGCAGGAGCCGATCATGCGAATCGAGGTCGTAACTCCTAACGACTATACGGGTCCGGTGAACGGCGATTTGAGCTCGCGTCGCGGCAAGATTGAAAGCATGGAACCACGGGTCGGCGGCGCTCAGGTTATTACATCGTTTGTTCCTCTTTCAGAGATGTTTGGTTATACGACCGACTTACGTTCAGCTACTCAGGGACGTGCAACTTCGACGATGCACTTCGAGCGCTACGAACAGGCGCCGAAGAATATTGCCGAAGAGGTAATCGCCAGGGTTCAGGGCAACGGCGGCACTGGCACAGCGCGAGTCTAGCGATAGACGAGGGAAATCAGAGATGAGTAAAGAAAAATTCGACCGCAGTAAACCACACGTAAACATCGGGACGATTGGTCACGTTGACCATGGGTAGACGACGTTGACGGCGGCGATCACGAAGGTGTTGGCGAAGAATAATCCGAAGGTGCAGTTTGTGGCCTTTGATCAGATTGACAAGGCGCCGGAAGAGAAAGCCCGAGGTATCACGATCGCCACGGCGCACGTGGAGTATG